>CAYSHJ010000460.1:0-2126 GCA_964430385.1 uncultured Planctomycetaceae bacterium | reverse complement strand
TGTCGGCTCCGGCACTGACGATCAGGCTGTCGTCCGACTTGATCGACACGCCGAGCACGTGATGCGTATGACCTTCAAAAGCCTTCACGAGTTTGCCCGAGGCGAGATCCCACAGCTTGACAAACTTATCCGCCGCACCGGAGACCAAGTATTTGCCATCGCGGCTGAATTCAGCACTCATCACCGTGTCGCTGTGAGCCTCTTTCAAGTCGCGAGTGAGCGCCTGCGTCGCGACATCCCATATGAACAATTCGCCGCTGCGAGACGCCTCGCCGCCGCCAGTCGCGAGTTGCTTGCCGTCGCGACTGAACGTCAGGCACAGCACGCGACCAACGAACGGTGACGAACTCAAGTCGAGAGGCATTTCCTTCTTCGGTCCCAATTGTCCGATCAGCGTCCATGTCGGATTCGAGTTCCAGACGCCAACCGTCTGATCTTGCGAGCCGGAGACGATCAAGCCGTTCGGCCCGGTCGCCAGCGAACCGATCGCGGCTTTATGGCCCAAGTACACTTCAATGGCTTTGCCGGTTGTGCTGTCCCAGACATGAACCAGATTGTCGTCGCCCGATGTGAACAGCTTCTTGCCGTCGACAGCGAAGGCCACGCCACGCACCGGCTTGACGGCTGCGTTGTCCGCGTCCTGAGCCGCCTTCAAGTCGGCATCGGCCTTCATCTGAGCAGCCGTCATTGCATCTTGCCGCTGCTTCGTGACGTTGATTTGTTCGGCGGCCGATTTCGCCGCTTGATCAGCCAACTGCACGGCTCGCATCGCGGAGGCTTGCATGTCCTGAGCCTTCTTCAGTTCCTCGGCTTGCTTGGTCGCCTCGGCGGCGGTATCGGTCGCGGCCTTCGCGAGGTTCTGATCGTCCTTCTTTTCCTCGGCGGCCTTCTTCGCCGCTTCGGCCTTGTCGGACGCTTCCTTCGCTTTCTTACCAGCCTCGTCGACCGCCTTGTCGGAGGTCGTCTTCGCTTCGTTCAACTTCTTAAGAGCTTCGTCCCGTTCCTTTTGATTCTGCTCGGCGGCTTTGAACGAAGCCTGCGCGAGAGCCACGAACTGCTGCGCGACCTTTTGGTCATCGGTCCGTTCGACGACTTGTCGATTCAATCCGAGATCGCCTTTCAACTCGGCGACTTGCTGGCCGTTGGCCGCATTCCACAACTTGGCGATGTTGTTCGAACTTGCCGACGCGACAAATTGACCATCGGGACGCACAGCCACCGAAGTGACCGGGCCACCGTGGCCAAACGCGCGCACTTGATTGCCACTGGCAAGATCCCAAGTCCGCATCGTTTGGTCGTCGCTGCCCGAGAGCAGTTGAGCACCGCCGGGCATCAACGCCAGTGACGTCACCGGTCCGCCGTGACCTTTGATTTCCTTCTCCGGCATGAACGGCGCTTGCGCGGGGATCGGCCACACGCGAATGATGTTATCCGCTTGACCGACGATGACTTTCGCGCCGTCGGTCGTAAACACGACGGCTTTCGCCGGCGCGGGGGATTCGACCTTGTTGACCTCGCTTCCGTCCACCGGATTCCACAGTCGAATCGTCTTGTCTTCCGAAGCCGAGGCGAGCTTCGATCCGTCGGCTGAGAAGGCCAAGCTGTGAATCGCGGCGGCATGACCGGCGAGAGTTTTGCCGGGCTGACCGTCCACGAGGTTCCATAACTTGATCGCGTTGTCCGCTCCGGCAGTCGCCAGCATCTGCCCGTTCGGGCTGACGGCGACGACGGTGATCGCGGCGCCGACCGAGATCTCGCGCGTGCGAGTGCTCGCGGGACGTTGCCACAATTTCACGACTCGGTAGCCCCCCGAGGCGATCGTCAGTCCGTCCGGGCTAAACGCCAACGCATGCACGAAATCACGGTGCGTCGCACCGTTGGGGTACATCGGCTTGCCGTTGTGTTGAATCGCCGACAGGCTCGGGTCGATCAACTTTGCGACTTCGTCGCCGCTTTCGACATCGTAGACTGAAACCTGATTGGCTCGACCAGCCGCGACATATCGGCCCCAGGGAGCCATTGCCACGCTGTAGATCGCCTTCGCCGTCGACGGCACCGGTTGCCAGTTGACCTGATCGCGCATGCCTCCCATGCCGCCGCTGGCACCTTCGAGAATCCACTGGCGA
>CAYSHJ010000459.1:0-7722 GCA_964430385.1 uncultured Planctomycetaceae bacterium | reverse complement strand
CAGGTGGAACCTGACTGGCCTCCGGCAACCGCTCCGGTCGGAGCGGCAATATCCCCGGCAAAGGCGGAGTGAACGAAGGTCGTGCCGACGCGGAACTCGAATATGGCGATGCCTCGAATCCGAATGGAGCGAAGTTCAAAGAGACGGTGCTGCCGCCCGGAACGCTCGACAAGCCGCGTGACGAAACGATCGCGCTCACGGCGAAAGCTCCCGAGGTCAAGCCGGCTGAGTCGGCTTCCAGGAGCGGTGCTCGCGATCAGGAAGCCGCATCGGGTAACGAGACTTGGAATCGCTCCCTCCGCCCGCGACATCGAGCGGTCGTGAAGCAGTATTTTCAGGAGAAAGCCTTCCCTTGAGCAGCACCACGGAGTCTTTGCTTTCACCGGACGAAGTCGCCGAGGCTCAGCAACTGTCGCGGCGGTTGGTAGATGGCTTGGGCACAGCGATTTTGGGACAGCAGGAATTGATCGAGTTGGTCGTCATCTGCCTATTGGCGCGCGGGCACATTTTGCTCGAAGGCTTGCCGGGACTGGGCAAGACGGAGTTGGTGAAGTCGCTCTCGGCGCTGTTGGGTCTGTCGTTTCGCCGCGTGCAGTTCACTCCCGACTTACTGCCGAGCGACATCGTCGGCGCGCCGATCCTGGAAGAGCATCAAGGTTCGCGCAAGCTCGTGTTTCATCTCGGCCCGATCTTCGCCAACTTAGTGCTGGCGGACGAAATCAATCGCGCGACGCCGAAGACTCAATCGGCGTTGCTGGAAGCCATGCAGGAGCATCGCGTCACCGTGCTGGGCGAGACGCATCCGTTGCCGCAACCGTTCTTCGTGCTCGCCACGCAAAATCCAATCGAGTTGGAAGGGACGTATCCGTTGCCGGAAGCTCAGATCGACCGCTTCACGTTCAAGCTTCAAGTCCCCGGCATCGGCAGCAACACGTTGCAGCAAATCATCAGCACGCGGAAGCACGGACAAGTGCCTCCGCTAACGAAGGTTCTGACGGCCGAGGAACTCCGCCGTTTGTTCGACCTGACGGATCGAGTTCACTTGCCGGAAGCCGTGTCGAATTACATCGCTCGACTGGTCACTGTGACGCACCCGCAGCAACCCGACGCACCGGACGCCGTCTCCAAATTCGTCAAGTACGGCGCGTCACCGCGCGCAGCGATCGCGTTGGCCAGCACGTCACGCGCGGCGGCACTCTTGGCCGGAAAACCCAATGTCGGCTTTCAAGAAGTGAAGAAAGTCGCCACGTGCGTGCTGGGCCATCGCCTGATTCTGGATTACTCCGCCCGACTGGAAGGTTGGACGCCGGTCAAGATGGTTGACCTGCTGCTTAGTCAAGTCGCCGAGGTCGACCGCCGCTTGCCGGAAGACCTGCGCAGGTAATTTACGCGACAGCGCAACTTGTAGCTGAATTCGCAAGAATTCAGCCGCACGAGCCTAGTAGACGGATTGAATTCTTGCGAATTCAGCTACGACGAGTTGGAAGGTGTGCTGCAGTGTTAAGACGCTGCAAATTCTGTCGCCGCGGGGTGTCAACGGCCGGAGAACTTGTGGCTGGCCGCGGCCGGTTCGAATCCATGATTCGTGGGTGCGAACCCGGACGACGGAGTGAACGTGTCGCTGCCAAGCTCACTCTCGTGAAGGTCATCGTGAAGCGAACGCAACTCTTCGTAAGACCAGGTTTCGATCTCCCAATTCGCCGCAAGCTGGTTGGCATGATTCGGGCCACGGAGATGGCTCACAAGTGTCGCGTCCGTGGGATTCCAGTCGCCTTCGACCGACCAATGGTCGCCGCGCAAGGGATATTGGCCAGTCGATGCCACTCGGATGGGTTCCGGGATCGGGGCCTTCGGCCGTTCATTTTGTCCCTTCAGAAGAAACCCAAACGTCCAGGCGTCGAGCGGCGTGGTGCAGCCGTCTTTGAAGGAACGGACGATCTGTCCGTCGCTGATACAGGCGACTGTCGGATACTCGCGAACGTTGAACTGACGGACGAGGTCGGGGATCTTATCGCGGTCAACGATTTGCAAGTGGCTGTCCGCGCTGTCACCGATCTTCCAACCGCGCGCCTGCATCGCCTCGAAATCACCGCCGGGTCGGCGCAACCGCTGCAGTTCCCGCTCGCAGGACTTGCAGCCTTTCGCCGTAACGAACAGCACGCGCGGATTCCGGCCGGCCACACGGCGGACCTCAACGGCGTCTTTGACTTCCGTGGGAGCCTTCGCCGAAGGCAAGCCTTGAGACGCCTCCTTGGCGGCCACAGCCGTTTGACCAGCGTTCTTTTCTTGATCTTCGGCAGCCGTCGCAAATCCTGTTACAACCGCAAGCAGCAATGCTGTATTCGCTAGCAATCGACCTGACATTCGATGTCACCTCAGCAGTTGACCTCTCGTCGACAACAACATTCAAAATGTTGACCGACGAAAGGGCGATTGGCAACCAGTTCTTTTTTTTTTTTGCAGGATCAAGCAAGATCGAATATGGCCAAACTGCATTTGCATTCTATTTCGCCGGAAACAGGACGCCACGCCGTTGAACGCTGTGAAGCGACGAAGCCGCGGACAAGGGCAGATCTACGTTGGCGAGTCGAAGGGCAATCGACGGGCATCGGCTGGGTGAATTGGAAAACTGGCGAGACGAAATCGCTCGCGCCTGTTCCGCAGTGGGGCCGGTTCGCGGCGTCGGCCGATGGGCAATGGGTGGCGTACACGACAACGCTCGATCAACCGGGGCAGCAGACTGGCAACGATGGCATCTCGGCCGATGTCTGGCGCGTGCCGATCAGCGGCGGCGAACCGGAGAAACTGTTTCGGTTTCCGTCGCGCGTTCACGACCTCTGTTGGGCTGACGTAGGCGAGCCTCTCCGAGACTCGTCCTCCGCGCGAACAGACGTCGAGGCAGGCAAGATACGTTCTGGAAATGACGATCTCTCGCGCCAAAAAGTCAGCCTCGGAGAGGCTGACCTACGTGGGGGACTCTACGTCGTCAGTGAACTTGGCGGCGGGCAGGCTCATTACGACATTTGGCATGTGCCGCTTCACGAACCGTTACAACGGATGCGGAAGTTGACGTTCGGGCAGGGGGACGAGGATCGGCCGTCGGTGTCTCACGACGGGCGTTGGCTGGTCTTCCGGTGAGAATCACATCCACATCACTAAGTAGACCCGCAGAAGAAACTGGGTGGCACGCCCTGAGGCTTTGCGAAGGGCGTGGAACTTGCCCACGCCCTTCGATGACTCAGGGCGTGCCACCCGCCCGTTCTGCTCCCTTAGGCAAGAATCGCCTGGATCGGCGAGCCTTCGCAGATCGTCAGCGGGCGGCCGAGACTGTCTTTGATCTGTAAATGTGGATCGACGCCCAGACAATGATAAATCGTCGCGGCGAGGTCTTCCGGCGAGGTCGGATTGGCGGCGGGATAAGCGGCGAACCGGTCGCTGGAGCCGTGGAGGATTCCACCGCGTATGCCGCCACCCGCGAGGACCGAGGTAAAACAGCTCGGCCAATGATCGCGGCCGTCGCGACCGGCGCCGGCACCACCGACGACTCCTTGGCCGACGCGCGGCGTGCGGCCCATCTCGCCCGTCCAAACGATGAGCGTGTCGTCAAGCATCCCGCGCTCTTGAAGATCGTCCAGCAACGCGCTGAAGGCTTGATCGGTGACCGGGCACAGCCGCGTCTTCAAGTCGATGAAGTTTCGGTTGTGAGTGTCCCAATACACACTGACGTTGGTAATGCCTTCGTTGGGCCAAAAGACGGTGACGATCGGAACGCCTGCTTCGACCAATCGCCGTGCTTGCAAGACGGATTGACCATGAATGTTCATGCCGTAGCGTTCACGGATTTCTTGTGGCTCACGGGACAGGTCGAACGCTTCCACCGCGCCGCGCGACGACAGCAGCGAGAACGCTCGGTCGTAGTGGCTCCGCGCCGCCGCGATGTTCGCGTGCCCTTCCAGCACACGCAGTTGGCGGTCGACGTCCGTCAGCAATTCGCGGCGACGGTTTGAGCGGGCTTCCGGGACATCGGCGTGCAGAGCGAAGTCGCCGACCGTGTAATTTGGCAGGCTGGCGTCGGCATCGATTCGCAGAGGATTGAAGCTGGGGCCGAGCCACCCGGCTCCCTGGCCATGCGATTCCTCAACGAATCGCGGAGCACCGTTGGGGACGATTGGCATCATCGACACGAACGGCGGCAATGGCCCGCGGCCGCGACCCAACCGAGCCATCACGGCTCCGATGCTCGGCCAGTCCTCGGCCAGAGCAGCTCCGCGTCGAGGCACACCTCGGCCAGTCAACGGGAAGTGGGTGGCCGTTGTGTGATCGACGTCGCCATGCGTCATTGACCGAATGATTGCCAACTTGTCCGTGCGTTGAGCCAGTTGCGGCAAATGCTCGCAAATGTGAGTCCCGGCGACGTTCGTCGCGATCGGCTGGAATTCGCCCCGAAACTCCACGGGAGCGTTCGGTTTCATGTCCCAGGTGTCTTGATGAGCGGGTCCGCCCCACATGAACAAGAAGATGCAGGCCTTCGCTCGCGGGCGCGGCTGTCTGAAATCTGCCGTCTCGGCGCAAGCAGTCGCCGCCTGCAACCACAACGGCAGATCAAGCCCCACCAAACTCAGCGCCCCCGCGCGCAGGATCTCGCGGCGTCGCATGGGAGCAGCCGAGAAGAAATCAGCACAGGCCGTCGTTGGTGAAACCTTCATATTCTGCCAACGTAACGTCGAGACACACTGGCCATCAAGTGGGTTGTCGCAGACGGTCCTTGGGATTCGAGTCCGCACAATGCATGGCGCGCCGCCACGCCACAAAATCGAGGACACACTCTCTCCTTGCCGCTTGCAAAACGCGCGGCCACAATCATCCTCAGAGGTGTCCGATGCAACTTTCCGCTGAAGAACGAGTTGCGGTCGAGGGCGGCCGCATGCACGTTCACAGAGACGATTACCCGTTTGAATCCCGTTGGCTCGATCTCGGTGGCGTGCGGATGCACTACGTCGACGAGGGGCCGCGTAACGCCGAGCCGATTTTGTGCGTGCATGGAAATCCGACATGGAGCTTCATTTGGCGGCGGTTGATCGCGGATCAGTCGCGCGCGCGACGGGTGATCGCTGTGGATCACATCGGTTGCGGGTTATCGGACAAGCCGCAGGATTATCCATACCGGCTGGAACAGCATGTCGCCAACTTGCGACAGTTGATCGAAACGCTTGATCTCAAGAACTTGACGCTTATCGGGCATGACTGGGGCGGGTGCATCGGCATGGGAGTGGCCGGCGAGATGCCGGGGCGGTTTCGCCGATTCGTACTGATGAATACGGCAGCGTTTCGGTCGAAACGGATTCCACTGCGGATCGCGGTCTGTCGCATTCCGATCTTCGGACCGATCGTGGTGCGCGGGTTCAATGGTTTCAGTCGAGCGGCCTTGACGGCGGCGGTCTCACGGCAGCCGTTGTCGGAATCGGCGAAGTGCGGGCTGCTCGCGCCGTATGACTCGTGGGCGAATCGCGTCGCCGTGAATCGGTTCGTGCAGGACATCCCGCTACGGCCTTGGCATCCGAGCTATCAAAAGCTTCTGCAAGTCGAAGAAGGCTTGTCGAAGTTTGTGGATCGTCCGATGTTGTTGCTCTGGGGCGCAAAGGACTGGTGTTTCACGCTCGACTTTTTAAAAGAGTTTCAGCGACGCTTTCCGCAGGCCGAGTCGCACGTCATTGCCGACGCCGGACATTACGTGTTTGAGGACGCTCCTGACGAGGTCTGTGAAAGTGTGCGACGATTTCTGGACGAACATCAATGCTAACTTCGCCGCGGCTGTTCGAGTCTTCATTCGTAAATTATGCGCGCCGTGCGAGCAAATTGTGTTGCGACGCTCCGCGTCGCAATTCACGACGCGGAGCGTCGTGCCACATTGCTTGCGGCTTCGCCGCCTTAAGAAGTCCGATGCGCTTGACGGCGTGTACTCGGTCGTGCGCGAGTTGACTCACACCTTGGAATGTTCTCGTTCGTGTCGTTTTGTTTGATCCGTGTGCCATCAGTGTTTCATCCGTGGCCAGAATCACTTGAGCTTCGTGACCGCTTCGGCGGCGGCGGCTCGGACCATCAGGCTGCTGTCCTCGGCCGCCACTTTTTGGAGCGGCACCAGCGCGTCTTTGGCAGCGACGCCCAACTCGCCGAGACTGGTGGCGACTTCGGCTCGGACCAATTCGCGTTCGTCGCTCAGCGCCTTGATGAGTAGCGGGACCGCCAGCTTGGTCAGTTCCGCGTTGCCGGGTTGAATCTTGAGGAGTGCCCACACGCTGGCGAGTCGCGAGAAGGTGTCCTCGCTGTTGACGTGCTTTCGCAACGCCGGGATGCCGGCCTTCGCCGCCGGACCGATGCGGCCGAGCGCGTAGCTCGCGCTGTTGCGGATTTCAACTTGCTTGTCGGAGAGAGCTTCGATCAGCGCGGGAACGGCGGGAGCGGCACCGGGACCAATCGCTCCCAACGCGAAATGCACCTCGCGACGAAGTTCGACATTGTCCAGCTTCAACAGTTCCAGCAGCGTGGCGACCGTCCCTTTGGCCCGCGGCCCCATCTCGATCACGACGCGAATGGCGTACGTCCGTAGCTTCGGATTCTGCAACCCGCGAATGACTCGTGGAGTCATCTTCTCACCAAGCGACGCCATGGCGCTGATGACGTGCGTGACGAACTCCTCGTCACCGTGATCCAAGGCGTCAACGAGTGCCGGGGCCATCGCTTCCGCGGGAGCCTTGTTTTCTTCAATCGCTTTCACGGCGGCCGCTCGGACGTTCGCGTCGTAGGAATTGAGGCCGGCGAGAATGATTTGAACTCCCTGTTCGACGCTCGTCGGATTCTCGGCGTCCAATTGCAGAACGGCCCACGCGCTGATGACTTTCAGAAAGGCGTCTTGATCCTCCAGCCCGGCCTGCGCCACCGGCAACGCTTTGACATCGCCGATCAAGCCCAAAGCGTGCATGCCGACATAACGCACGCCGGCGACTGTGTCGTTCTGGACGACGTGGCCAATCGCTTCCGTGGCGGACTTGGCCGCCGGGCCAATCTTTCCCAACGCTTGCAGCGCCTGCAAACGAACGTGAGAGTCCTTGTGCTTGAGCACCTCGATCAGGTCCGGAACGGCGGCTTGAGCTTTCTCGCCCATCTCGGCCAGCACCAGACAAGCCCAGTAACAGGCTCGTTCGTGCTTCAACGCCTTGACCATCGCCGGCACCGCGCGTTCGCCTTCTTCGGCCAGCACGGAAACCACACCGATCACTTCCGCCGGCTCCGCCTCTTCGAGCATTTTAACAAACACCGGTATCA
Organism: uncultured Planctomycetaceae bacterium; assembly: GCA_964430385.1. Classification (GTDB taxonomy): domain Bacteria; phylum Planctomycetota; class Planctomycetia; order Planctomycetales; family Planctomycetaceae; genus CAYSHJ01. The sequence continues at coordinate 399 of CAYSHJ010000459.1, read as the reverse complement.
CGATGTCGCTGGGAGCCTGCAAGTCCCGCAAGGCACTGCGCGCCGCTCGCCGCAGAGTCACGTCCTTGTCGAAGATAGCTTTGATCAAAGCCGGTGCCGCGTCTTTCGCCGCCGGGCCAATGCGTCCGAGAGCCTGAGCGGCAGCCAACCTCACACCGGGATCGGCATCGGACAGAGCTTCGATCAGTGCCGGCACAGCCTTCTCGCCGCCCACCCCCAGCGATCGTGCGGCCTTGATCCGAGTGGCCACGTCCTTGCTCTTGAGGCCCTTGAGGTGCGGTTCGACCGCGGAATCATCAGCCCGACCAACCACCGAGAACAGTACGATGCCGAGACACAGACACGCAGAAAGTTGCCAACGCACGGAAAGACTCCTCGATGAGATGCCCGATGGGTGAT
>CAYSHJ010000458.1:0-3046 GCA_964430385.1 uncultured Planctomycetaceae bacterium | reverse complement strand
GGTGATCGAAGCGATGCATGCCCGCGGCCACCACCCACAAGCGGCCGGTAACTGCTCGGTCTGCATCCATCGAATGACGGGTGCCGGGATGCCGCGTCCGAACTCCGGGCAGTAAAGCCCTTCCAAAACATCGAGCTGTCCGGGAGCCAGCGCGCCCAGTCGCAGCACTTCGTCTCCCAGTCGCAGGCGGACTTCCGTCGAGCTCGTTTTCTCGACCTGCACGTCGGGATGCAAATGCAGCCAGTTGGTGAGCTGATGCTTACCCCGCCCTTCGGCCCAGTCGACGATCAACCACGGTCCGCCAGGCCGGCACGCAATCCACCGACCCACAAACGGCACTCCCAGCCGGCGGTAAGCATTATGCCCCGCACGCACCCATTCAAAATCTCCCGCACGGCCTGTCTCAATCTTGGTCGGATGGCCACGATAACCCATGCGAAAACGGGACCAAGTGTCGCACTGCTCGCGAGCATCGACTTGCAACACGTTATGAGCGGCCGTTGACCGGCAATACCGCCGCAATTCATCATCGCGGTACGCGAAAACGCCGCTGTCCACAAGGAACCGCCGCCCGAAAATCGAAGCTTCAATCGTCAACAGGTCGCTATGCGCATGCGCGGGAAGGTGATCGGCACCCACCGCCCCGGCATCCAGCAGCAGGAATTTTTCGTTGTTGGCGTCCCGCCAGACCCAGTAATCGCCCGTTCGCCGCGCCCCCTCTGTCCGTGGAAAACAATAGTCTGCGCTCTCCGCAGCAACCGGACTGCTTAGGCGATCACTGCGCTCGCTCGCCTGCTGGATCAAGAGGCGAGCTGGGGGTGCCTCGCCGAACGCCGAATCGCCCAGCAACGGAATCTCATCATCGGGATGCAGAATCGCCTCCAGGAACTCCGCCATCTTCAGCATTGCTGCCCCGCAAGACTCCGTCAGATCGGGAGCCAGGTCGCTCACCGCATCGCGAATGTCGAGCAACGCGTCGAGCGTCTGCGCATGGTACATCGGGGAACGTTCGAAGTGCTCACCATGCGGCAGGATCTGCTCGGGTAATTCTTGTGAGAGAATCTGACGACTCAACCGCAGCCAACGTTCGGCATCACGGCCAGTAAAGAAACATGCGGCCAGAGCCAGAGCGCGAGCATTCTCGAGCAGGTGATTGCCCCCGACATCACGCTCCAGGTGCGACGCGAGAAACAACGCCTGCCGGTACATGCTCTCCAGAATCGTCCGTGCCGATTCACCAACTGGCGGATCGGCCTGCCACAGAACAATCCACACCGGCAGCCGCCGCGAGATGCAGAAGGGATGCCAGGCATCATCGAGTATCCGCACGTCCGTCAGCGAGTTGGCCGCAATCCACTGCAACACCAACGGCCAAGCCCGTTCGGCCGGAGCCGCCGAGTCGGCATCGATCGCAGCGACCAAAAGATCAAGCAGGAATTCGTGGTAGTGGAGTTGAAACCGCCACAACGGATCGACGTCGCGGTGTCCTTCCAACCGCCAATCCACCAAGTCCCCGAAGCAGAGCTCCTGGTTGAGGAACCGGAACCACCCGTCCAGCACCGCCCGAGCCTTTTCGGAAGCCCCCTGCTGCCGTCGGTTCGACAATCTCCGTTCGAGCACCAGCCGCAGTGCCTGGCCCGGACGCGGCTCAGGACTGATCGCCAACGGCCGCAGAGAGCGGCCTCCGCCGGTTTTGCGATGCCACCACGTTTGTCCCCGGCCGACGATCCGCCAGGCGAATTGCGAGGGGCGGTGATAACGCAATAGGTAGAACCAGCGTTTGGCCGCCTCGAATGGCGCGGTACGCTGGCCGCTGTTCGGAAGCAGATTTACGCTCATCGCATGGGACGCGGCGTCGCACTCGGCGAGAAGGATGCGGCGCGTCATTCGCAATCCATGGTGGTCTTCAGTGGTCGGTTACAGGAATGGCTTCAGACTCTCGAACATCGTAAGCACAGTGTTCCAAGATGGGTACGCTCCGTAGCACAGCAGGCGGCATTGCTGTTCGTACTCTTTGCCAAGTGAGGCGTTGAGGGCGGACGGTGGGAAAAGGGCGTCGCTGTTGGCGAAGCACATTTCAGTCGGGGCAAAGTAGCTTTTCGCAAAGTGCTTGCGGCTGATGCTGTGGTAGTCCGACTTGATGGCGGCGTACTCGTCGGACTGCAACATCGCGAGGACTTCCGGACGTTCCGCGAGTTGAGAGAGGTCGTAGTAGTGCCGCGCGTAGGAGCCGATGGCTGTACCGTCGCGTTTCAGGAATTCAACTTTGCCGTGAATGGCGAAGAGCTTCTCGACGAATGTCCGGCGGAAGTGGCGCAGGCGGAACGGGAATGAGGTTTCGTCTTTGGTTCCTAACGACACGCCCGTTTCTTGTAGGAACTGGGCGAGGAACGATTTCAATTCGACGATGCTCGTTGGTTCACAGCCACTGGCTGTTCCGGATTCGAGCACCACTCGGTTGGCCACTTCGCCGGGACCGCCGAACCGCTGCTCGTAGGAAAACCGGTCGCTGCGACCGAAGCCGCCAATGGTTTGGCTCTCGCTCGCAACGAATGTCAGCGAAGGGTGATTGCCAATCGCGTCGCGGAGCTTCTTGAGTTCGCGGTCAATCGCTTTCTTGCCGAGCGGCGGTTGGAACGTGAACGGATCGAGAAACAAGTCGATGTCTTCCGAGAACCGCCGGATCAAGTTCCAGCCTTTGGAGAGACTGGTGCCCCCTTTGAAGATGACCTTTTCGGCGGCGACATCGGCAATCACCCTTGGCGCGGGGTTCGCCCGCAACCCAAGCGGAGTGCTCGCAATCATTTGGACGGCCTCTGGCGTTTACTCCGAAGGAGTTTCGTCACATAGCCCTGGGTTGCCGCGCTTCGTGGCTACCCAGGGTTCGCGTTGCGAATGATGAATCTACCCTGAAAGGGTTGCGTCAGTCGCGAACAACGGATGACGGAACCCCGTTGGGCAACGCCGTTAAGGATTTTTGTTCGCGTATCCAAGGGGAAACGACAGATCCCGAAGGGATCAAAGCTATTAGCCGGTGGTCGCCGAA
>CAYSHJ010000457.1:0-12237 GCA_964430385.1 uncultured Planctomycetaceae bacterium | reverse complement strand
GCCCAATGGCACTCACTTTGTCCGACGTTCAACTTCACGTTGCTGTTCGACGTAGCTGAATTCGCAAGAATTCAGCCGGTTTCGGCGATCCTCTGAACTCTTGCGAGTTCAGCTACAGGTCAAAGTGAGTGCCATTGGGCTAGCGCCCGGCGGCTGATGTCTGCGTTCCAACACGTCTGGCGGAGAGTCGGAAAAAGCGAAGCCCAGGTCGGCGAATGAACGCAGACCTGGGCTTTCAGAAATGAAACGTGCGAACGGCTTAGAAATTCAACTGTTTCTCGAACGCGATGCCGTACTTCCTCATCTTTTTGTAGAGCGTCGTGCGGTTGATGCCGAGCAGGTTGGCCGAGTCTTGGCGGTTCCAGCCGTTGGATTCGAGAGCTTCCAGGATCAATTGCCGTTCGGGGGCGACCATCGCCGTTTTCAGGGAGCTGCCCAGACGGCCGGCGGGAAGTTGTACGAACGGCTCGTTCTGTCGCAATGTTTCCGGCAGGTCGCTGGCGGTGATCACGATTCCCTTGCCGAGCACGACGGCTCGTTCGACGACGTTGACCAGTTCACGCACGTTGCCGGGCCAGCGATAACGTTGCAGCAACTGCAACGCCGCGTCATCGAAACTGCGCATCGGCTTGCCGTTCATTTCGCAGAACTGTTCCAAGTAGTGCTCGGCCAGCAACGGGATGTCGGTGATCCGTTCGCGCAGCGGCGGCTGCGTCAGCGTGATGACGTTGATGCGGTAATAGAGGTCTTGGCGGAATTCGCCTTTGGCCACAGATTCGGCGAGGTCTTGATTCGTCGCCAGGATCACGCGGACATCAACCTTATGGGTCTTGTTGCCTCCGACCGGTTCAAATTCTCGGTCTTGGAGCACTCGCAGCAGCTTGACTTGCAGCGCGGGGGAGGCAGTGGCAACCTCGTCGAGGAAGATCGTGCCGCCGTCGGCCTGCAAGAACTTGCCGACCTTGTCGTGATTCGCTCCGGTGAACGCGCCGGCGACATGACCGAACAGTTCGCTTTCCAGCAGCGTGTCGGGCAACGCTCCACAAGCCACTTCGACGAACGGCTTGCTCGCTCGCGAGCTGAGTTGATGAATGGCTCGCGCGGTCATCGTCTTGCCGGTGCCGCTCTCGCCCAGAACCAACACGGTCGTCCGCGTGTCGGAGACGCTCTCGATCAAGTCGTACATCTTGAGCATTTTGTAGTCGTGGCCGATTAAGCTCCCCATGCCGAACTTCTGATCGAGTTGCGCCTTCAAAGTCTTGTTCTCTTCGACCAGCTTGCGTTGACCGAGCGCCTTCTGCACGGCGAAGTGCAGCTCGTCGTCAATGACCGGCTTCGTGAGGTAATCGAACGCGCCCATGCGGATCGCTTCGACGGCGCTCTCAATGGTGCCGTAACCGGTCACCAGAATCACGGATGTATCGGGGCAATGCTCGTTCGCCCATTCGAGCAATTGAAAGCCGTCGCGATCGCCGAGGTTCACGTCGCACAGGACGACCTCGAAGGGAAACTCGGCCATGCGGTCCATCGCGTCCTGGCAGGACGAGGCTGTCTCGGTCCGATGGCCCAGACTGCGCAAATAGTCAGCCATCGCTTCCAGGATGTGCTTGTCGTCATCGACCACCAACAGGGAACCGTGATTTGTCTTCATGGGTGTGGAATCTTTGTAGTCTCTCGCCGACTCGGAGAGACGAAAATGGAGTACGGACCAACAGACTCTCGGTGGCTGGCGACCGGAAGGGACGATCGCCGAGTCCAAGACGCGAACTGCGACCGCTGCGGCAATCCGCCACGGCACACAGAGCGAGGGGAAGAGTCATTCGGTCGCGGTATCTCCATGACGACCGTCGTCACGGACCAGCTTCCAGCCAGTCCGGACGATTCACGTTCACGTCGGCATGATGCCGAGAGGACACGCCAAACATAGGTCACGAGTTGGAAAGCGGCAACAAATTCTGAGAAGTCGTGGCGATTCCGAAACCGGCCGGGATGCGGTGCCAAAAACAAGCAGATTCGACCTAGGTCACAAGCTGCACTTGGAGTTGGAGCCGACGAACAGCCTCGCGTCCGGTTCGTCGCGGTTGATTTTGCGTGGCTTTCGCTCGACAGTGTTGGCTTGTCGCGACAGCCGTGATGCCGTTTGCGTTCGTGAGGCAACAGCCCGTTGCTGGCCTGAGACGGCGAATCTCAGATTTCAAATCTCAAATTTCAGACTTCAAAAGTACAGCGTGTTCGACGTCATCGCCGAGGGAACCGAGCCGAATCAACAGTGGAAGCAGGTGCTGACCGAGGGGCGGACGTACGTGCTCGGTCGCGGCGTCGATGTCGACTTGCCTGTCCCTTGGGATCACGCGATCTCGCGGCGGCATGTTCTGATTTCGGTGTCCGCGGACCGCGTGAACGTCGAACGGCTGGCCGAAGCCACGAATCCGCTGTGCCACGCGGGAGAAGTTGTCGAACGCTGCGAACTGCACAGCGGTGATCGGTTTGTGCTCGGCGGCACGCAGTTTCATGTGACCAAACAATCATCGGAAGCGTCATCGTCGGCCGAGCCGCCATTACAGGAAGTGACCTTTGATCAGCAGACGCTGCGTCAAGTGCGGTTCCGCGACGCCGATCGGCAGATGGAAGTGCTGACGCGTTTGCCGGATGTTATCTGGGGTGCGCGAAACGACGACGAGCTGTTTTATCGGCTGGCCAATCTGTTGCTGGCGGGCGTATCGCGCGCGGACGTGGTCTCGATCGTGCGCGCCGGCTCCAGCGACAATGTCGATGTCGTTCACTGGAATCGCCGCCGCGAAACCGCCGGCGAATTTCGACCGAGCTCGCGACTGGTGACCGAGGCCATGAGGCGGCGTCACAGTGTGTTGCATGTGTGGCAAGCGTCGCCGCAACTGAACCCCGCCTACACGGCGGTGGCGGAGTTGGATTGGGCTTTCTGCACACCGGTGCTGGATGGGCCGTCGGCGTCGTGGGGATTGTACGTCGCCGGCAAACAAGAACGTCAGTTCACGAACGGCGGCTCGCAGGTTGTCGAAACAGCGCACTTGCAGGCCGACGTGAAATTCACCGAACTGATTGCCGAAAGCATCGGCTCGGTGCGGCGGCTGAACTTATTGGAACGTCAGCAGGCCGGTCTGCGGCAGTTCTTCGCGCCCACGATTCTGTCCGCACTCGGCAACGAATTGAACACTGAGGTTCTCGCGCCGCGCGAGTGTGATGTGACCGTGTTGTTCTGTGATCTGCGCGGTTTCAGCCATCACTCGGAAGAATCCGCCGGTGACTTGATCGGTTTGCTGGAGCGGGTGAGCGGGGCCTTGGGGGTGATGACGTCGCACATTTTGCAGCATCGCGGCGTCACGGGTGATTTTCAGGGAGACGCCGCACTCGGCTTTTGGGGTTGGCCGTTTTCTTCTGACGAAGCGCCGTTGCAAGCCTGTCGGGCGGCGCTGGGCATACGCAAGGCGTTTGCCGACACGACACGGCAAGCGGGCAGTCCGTTGGCCAACTTTCAAATGGGAATCGGCATCGCTCACGGCCGAGCGGTCGCCGGCAAGATTGGCACGGCGGAACAAGTGAAGGTCACGGTGTTCGGGCCAACTGTGAATTTGGCCAGTCGGCTGGAGACCATGACCAGTCAGTTGCGAGTCCCGATTCTTCTCGACGAAACGATGGCGCGGCTGGTGCGCGAACGGCTCGACTCACGTGAAGGCCGAGTCCGTCGGTTGGCGAAAGTGCTGCCGATTGGATTAGAGACGCCTGTCATCGTTTCGGAATTGGTCCCTTCCGTCGAAGATTTTGCGGAGTTGACGGACGCGCATCTGGCGCGGTACGAAGAAGGAGTCGACGACTTCATCGCGGGTCGCTGGGAAGCGGCGTATCGCTGTCTGCATGACATGCCGGCGACCGATCGAGCTCAAGATTTTTTGCTGGCGTTAATCGCGCAGCACAACCGCAAAGCCCCGCTCGACTGGGACGGCATCGTGCGACTGACGGCGAAGTGATCCCACCTACCTGAGTATCGAGCGATCCCATCTGACGCCGGCGGACTTCGCGGGCTTCTGTTCGGGCGGGACGCCGAGTTGGATCAGGGCTTTGTGCAGAATCTTTCGCGCCGGGGGCGCGGCAATTTCGCCACCATAGTGTTCGCCGCTCGTGGACGGTTCGTCGACCATGACCAACACCATGACCCGCGGGTTCGCGGCGGGAGCGCCGCCAACGAACGAACTGGTGTGCAGGCGATTCGAATACCTGCCGGTCTGCGGGTCGCGTTTTTGAGCCGTTCCCGTTTTTCCGAAGACGGTGTAATCGTCGAGCCTCGCTTTGCGACCGGTCCCACGTCGAACGATCTCCGTCATCACTGACTCGACCATCCACCGCGCGATGTCGGGGTGAACAGTTTCGGAGACGACGGCTGGGGAGGGCTGGCCGGCTTCGTCGCTGGATTCGTCAGGCTCGTCCGGCCGATTTGCTGCGAGCGTGGGAATCGCCAGACTGATGTTGTGCAGCCACGGTTCGCGAGCGGCGCTCCATTCGTGGCGCTCCAACCGCTTGGCCCATGGTCGGCCGGTCGGCGCGGCGCGCTGGCCGCGCAGCAGTCGGGGACTGATGAGAATCCCGCCATTGGCCAGCGCTGCGTGGCCCGTGATCAATTGCAGCGGTGTGACGGCGATCTCTTGGCCCATCGGGATGGAACCAGTTGAATACGATGTCCATTGCTTGAGAGGTCGGACCAGACCGACGAGTTCTCCGGGCAACTCGATGCCGCAGCGACGGCCAAAGCCGAAGATCGTCGTGGCCTTGTGGAGTTCCGCATTGCCCAGGCGTTCGCCGATCTTCGCCATGCCGATGTTGCTCGACTTGACCAAGACGTCGGTGACGTTCAGCACGCCGTACTTGTGATGGTCGTGCAGCACTCGGCTGCCCATACGGTACTCGCCGTGTTCGCAATCGAACGACTCGTCGCGACGAATGAGTCCGTGTTCCAGGCCCCAGGCGACGATGAACGGCTTGAACGTCGAGCCGGGTTCGAAGATCGCCGCGAGAGCTTGATTCTTCCAGGCATCTTCCGAGACGTGCAGCAGTTCGTTCGGGTCGTACGTTGGTCGCGAGGCCATCGCCAGGATCTCGCCCGTCTTCGGATCCATGACAATCGCGGCGGCACGCTTCGCACGCCACTGCGACATGACCTTGTCGAGTTCTTCCTCGGCGTGCAGTTGGATGACCGTGTCCAGCGACAACGTGACGCTTTGCCCATGTTCAGGAGCTTCGTCGATGTTGGTCTGCACCTCAATGACCTTGCGCCGCGAATCCAGCACCAGCCGCCGAAAGCCCGATTGTCCAGCCAGCCAATCATTGAGATGTTGCTCGACGCCGCCGCGGCCAACGCCGTCGATGTCTCGGCCGCCAAGCACATGCGCGGCCAAATGCCCTTGCGGGTATTGTCGCAAGAACTCTTCGCGGAACCCGCCGAAGCCACGTGGCAGTGCGATCGCGTCCAGCCGAGCAATCATGTCCGCGTCGACGATACGGCGGCGGACCCACAGAAAATGTTTCTCGGCATGCTGAGCGATGTTCGCTTGCAGCGGATCGGCATCCAGCCCGGCCGCATCGGCGAGACGTCGCACGATCTGCCACTGTTCGGGATGCTGTGTCAATTGGCTGGGGATGACGAAGAAACTCTTCGCCGCGATGCTCGTGGCCAGCAAGCGGCCGTCGCGGTCGAAGATGTCTCCCGGTCGAGCGGCGACTTCTTCCAAGAACGTGCTTTGGTGTTCCACCTGCTCGGCGAACTGCTGTCGGCTCAGGTATTGCAATTGGACCAAGCGACCCGCGAGTGCGAGCCAACAGCCGCACACGAGCACGACCAGAAACCGAGTTCGCCATTCAAGAGCACGACTTGCTACAGGCATGGCGTTACCGTGAACGGGTCAGATCATGAAACCGTGGGAGAGCAAGGGTCACTGCGGCGTCTTGGACACGGGACGCTGCGGCAGCTTCAATTCGTCGCCGTCCTCCTCGAGCGACTTAATCGTACGCGCGGGGGCTCCCAACCGCTGAGCTTGGAGCCGCAACTGAGCGTGTTGTTCGACGAGCACATCCAGGCGATAACACTGTCGCGCGATCCCGCGGCGATACGCCAGGCTCTGCTTCTCCAATGCCACGCCGACCAGCGAGATCACCACCGCCAGGACAATCGCCGCGCCAAATCGAAAGTACATGGACCAACTCCGGCAGAATCTGCGCCTAGGAGTTGGCTATCGGATGTCTCGTTCGGTTTCGACCAGCCGAACTCGAGTGGCGTCATTGGGCAGACGCAGGACTTGGCCAACGTCCAAATTGTCGGGGTTGGGCAAACGCTGGCGATTGAGCTGATAGATCTGTTCCGAGCGGCTCGTGCGGCCGAGATGGGCTTGCGCGATTTCGCCCAACGTGTCACCTCTGGCGACGCGATACCAGGCCGCTCCGTTTTCATCGTGAAACAAACCCGGCGGCTCCGGCTCGCGCGAGACCTTCTTGACCGCGTGCGGCTTGTCTTGCTTGGCCTCGGCACCCTTCTGCGGCTTCGGAATCAGTGCGGCGTGCTGCCGTTCGAGCGTTTCGAGTGGCGGCGCTGAGATGATCAATCCCGGCCGCATGCGACACGGATCGGCGACGCGGTTGCGATTGTGCTCGGCCAGCGCCAGGTAGAACTTCTCGCTGCCGTACAGCTTCCTCGAGATCGTACAGAAATTGTCACCCGACTCGACGAGGTATTCGGCTTCTTGCAGCAACGGATGCGGATTCTTTCCGCGTGTCGGCGGCAGGCCAGTAATCGTCCGGCCAGTGGTCGGCCGGGCTGTCGACCGATCGGCGTTGTCGAAGCCCGCCGTCACACTCTCAGAGAAGGCATCATCTCGTGGCCGGGTTGCTGGTCGACGAGTCCGCTGGGGCGCTGTACCAAGGTTATCGCGCGGTTGCTGAGCGACATGAACTGGCTCCTCGAACTGTTCTTCGATCGGCTGCTTCAGTCGAATGGGTTCCGATGGCTGAGTCAGGTCTGTCGAGTCGTCTTCGAGAGCCGTCGCGTTGTCGTCGGTCGTCGCGGCCGACCGGTCTTCGACATCCAAGGATCGCGACGTCGAGAAACGTTTTGGTTTTGCCGTCACGACTTCATGCTCGAACTCGTCATCCGTTGGGTTGCCAGCACTGACTCTTGGAGCGCTGGCGGCTTGGGGGACATCGTCGAAGGGATTGAAGTCTTCGTCGCTGTTCTGCGCGGCAACACTCGACCGCGCGGCGGTCTTCAGAGGAAACGGTTCGGACTGCCCGTCGCCAATGTCCAGACTGTCGTCGGACAAACTCTTGCCGCGCGGCCGGGTCGGCTCGTTCTGAGCAAACTCGTCATCGAGATCAAGTCCCGTGCGCGACGGTTGGCGCTTCGTCCCGTCCTTCGCGGGTGCCTCGAACTGAGTCTTCGTCACCAACGCGTCTTCGGCGAACGGATCGTCGGCGGAGTCTGGCTTCTTATCCGAGTCCGCATCGTCCGTTTTTTGGGCGACGACTTGACTACGGTTCTTCCAGTTCTTGATGACCACGAAGGCAAACAACCCCAGCAAACCAACAATCGCCAACAGGCCGAGCGCCACCTCGCGCGACAGGCGCGGTCGCTTCCTCGAGAAGCCCCACGCTTTCGCGAGTTGATCGTCCGCCTCGCCAGGGCTGTTGGCCCCGTCTACGTCGGCCGCTTCTCCGCCGCTCTCAGCTTGGCCGAGCGGGAACGGGGGTTGATTCGGATTTCCGGAGGGCTGGGGGACACCGGTTTTTTTGTCAGAGGTTGCCATCGTGACTCATCCCGAAATGAATGTTTGACCAAACGATCTTCCAACGAATGAAACGCAATCACCACCAGCCGACCGCCAGGCTGCAACGACTCGTATAAGCCGTGCTTCAGGGCGTCTTCCAATTGTTGAAGTTCGTGATTCACGGCGATTCGCAACGCCTGAAAGACGCGAGTCGCCGGTTCTTTCTGGGCCTGGCGTCGGACGGAGGCTGGCAGTGCCGCCTCGACCGCCGCGATTAAATCTGTCGCCGTGCGAACCGGCTGAATCCGCCGTTGCCGCACGATCTGCGCGGCAATCGCTCGACTGAATCGCTCTTCGCCGAAATCCCGAAAGATCGCTGCCAACTCGTCCGCCGACGCGCGCGACAGCAGGTCGGCCGCAGACTCGCCCTGCGAGACATCGAATCGCATGTCCAACAGACCTTCGGAACTGAAGCCGAAACCTCGGTGCCGGTCCGCCAATTGATCCGACGACAAACCCAAGTCGATCAAAATACGATCGACGCCGGCGATGCCAAGTTCGCGAAGCACGATCGGAAGATCGCGGTAACTCCCGTGACACAAGTGACTCCGTTCGCCCTTCACGACCGCCGCCGCATGACTGAGCATCATGGGATCGCGGTCGAGACCGATCAGGGTTCCGTCGGGCGTGATTCGTTCGAGGATTTGTCGACTGTGCCCGCCGCCGCCGACGGTGCCGTCAACGACGATGAGCCCCGGACGCAAATCCAGCGCTTGAAGTGATTCCCGCAGAAGTACGGGGACGTGAATGGCAACCAAGGAATTGAGTGCCGGAGGAAGCCGGCGTGGGAAGGGCTGTTTTGACCGAAAAACGCCGAGAGCTCTTGACTCGGAGTCCTTCGGCCGCAGGAGACTGGGCGGGGTTGTATGCCGGCTTGAGGAATCTTGAAAAGAGCAAATTCCAGGCAGACGAAGTGCGTCGATCTGCATAACGAAAACGCCTGGGTCCGAATCCTTTCGGCCCAGGCGAGTTCGTGAGGAATGTGGACGCACGCACATTCCTGCTTCGGACTGGCGATCTTCCGTGATCACCAATTCCCGCAAAGCCCGGTTAGCCAGCGGAACATCACTCGTGTCTCCGTTCGATTTTCCAGCCGCGTGTTGCGGCAAACGTGATCGCGATCATCAGGCACTCAATTCAGCCAGTCTTTCGTCCGAATGCCAAGTCATGCGAAAGCGGCCTGAGCCATCTCGTCGAACCTTGCCGCATGTTGCTCCAGGAACTCAGCCCAGATTTGTTTGTCCCAGATCTCGGCATGGTCCTGCACTCCCAACAGCACGACATCCCGTTTGAGTTGGGCAAACTCAGCCAATCTGTCCGGGATGCGGATCCGTCCTTGGCCGTCCAGTTCAACCTTCTCCGCTTTGGAGTAAAAGAATCGCTTGTATCTGAGAACCTCGACTTGGTTCGTCGATTTTGCTGCCAACCTCGCAGCCAACACTTCGAATTCTGCCGGTGCGTACACTGATAATGATTTGTCCTGTTGAGGAGCCACAAATAGCTGCATGACCCCATCAGCGGAAAATTCATCTCGCAGGGTCTTGGGGACCGCGATCCGGTTCTTGTCGTCCAGTGATCGCTCAAACGTCCCGGTGAGGGCCATCAATCACCACACTTCCCCACTTCTGACCACGAGTCCCCATAGTGACCTTTCTATCTCGAACCGTCAAGCAGGTTTTTGGGAGTAATGCGACGTACTCGGGTCTGGCTTGACGCAGGTCCAAGAGAGTCAGTCGATTGCCACTTGGGGATTTTTTTTCGCAGACCTGTTAGCAGCTACGATTACGGCTCGCAACCGAGAAGCCGGTTGTAGATCTGTTCGTAGGAAGCAACCATAGCGTCGAGTGTAAACTGTTCTCTGACAGTCTGTTGTGCATTTCTAGCGAGTCGCTCGGCGAGTTCGGCATCGACCAACATGACCTCGATTTGACGTTCCAGATCGGTCACGGAATTCGGTTCGACCAAGAGGCCGGTCTCGTGCGGCTGGACCAGTTCGTCCGTTCCCTCGACGCGTGACACCACAACCGGTAGCCCCGCCGCCATCGCCTCTAACACGATGTTGGGCATCCCCTCCCAGAGCGATGGCAGTACAAGACAGTCGGCTGCTTTGAGCAGTTGGGGAACATCTGATCTGAAACCGGTCAATCGAATGGAGCGGCCGAGACTTCGCTTTGTGATCCAGTTTGCAAGTTCATTGCGCAATGGCCCATCACCGACGAGCAACAGTTGCCAACTGGGATGTCGTTGCAGTAAATGCTCGAAGGCGTTCAGCAAGATCAACGGTGCTTTCTGGGGATCGAGCCGTCCCACGAAAAGCACTAGCGGAACATCGTTCGCGAAACCGAGTGCGTCGCGCTTCACAGCGGTCGCTGTCGCGAAGCGATCGAAGTTGACTCCGTTTGAGATACTGCAGACTTTGGATGGATTCAAGCCACCTTCGAGAATCGAAAAATTCGCGACGGCTCGACTCACACAAACATTGTGATCGACAAGGCCTTGAGTCAGCCAATCCAGCCACAGCGGCCAACGATTGCGGCGTTCGGCGACTCGAATGCCGCAGATGATCCGCGGAATTCCCGCCCACCACGCGGCGAGACGGCCCACGATATTCGCGTGAAACAAAACGCATTGCAGAAGCGCGGGACGGAACTTTCGGAGTTCAGCCGCCAGTCGCCACACGACGCCGATTTGCCAACGGTTCTTGGCTCCGAGACACGTCACTTCGACGTTGCTGGCTGCCAAACTCTCGACCAATGGGCCGGGGCCGGACAAACAAAAGACACGAGGCATCCAGCGTTGCCGATTGAGTCGACGCACTAACTCAACCAGCATTCGCTCAGCCCCGCCGGGATCAAGTTCGGTGATGCAGAATGCGATGCGAGTCGGCTCAAGGGAGCCTGGGCTGGAGTTTGTCCGACGTTCGTCGGGGTGAGGTTCAGACGCTACGATTCCGCCAGTCATCGAAGTCTCTATGTCATGGCTTGCCACACTTGCTGTGGCTTGCGATATGACCTTGTGAAATTTGATCGGCTTATAGCTGGCCGGTCTTTTCGGGGTAAATACGAGCATCCCGCATGTTGAGCGAGTCGAATTCCGTCGATATTCTTTCATCAACCGGTCCGCAGCGACCGGGGGATGAGGTTTCGTTATACAACTATGCGTTGCCGGAAGAGTTGATCGCGAAGGAACCGCTGGCAGAACGGGATGCCTCACGGTTGTTGGTGCTCAATCGGCAGACGGGCCAGCGAGAACATCGCCGCATTCGTGATTTGCCGAATCTGCTTTCACCGGGCGATTGCCTCGTGCTGAACGACACACGTGTGCTGCCGGCGCGGCTGCTGGGGCAACGGGCTGGAACCGGAGGTCAGTGGGAAGGACTTTATCTCGGTCAGTCCGAGAGTGGAGCGTGGCGTCTGATTGGTCAGACGCGGGGTTACTTGAAGCCGGGCGATCAGATCGTCGTCTTGCCGTTGGGAGACGACGTTCGCGACGAATCAGACGCAAGCCAGTTCGGCGATTTGCTCCGGCTGACGTTGATTGATCGTGAGCCGGATGGCGTTTGGCTGATGCGTCCGGAGCCGGCCGGTGATCCCGTCGAATTGCTGAACGAATTCGGCACGCTGCCGCTGCCCCCGTACATTCATCGCAAGATCGCGACCGAGTCGGACTGGCAACGCTATCAAACGACGTACGCTGTTCGGCCGGGTTCGGTGGCGGCTCCCACCGCGGGGCTGCATTTCACGGAGTCGCTTTTACAGGCGATTCGGCAGCACGGCATCGACGTCGTGCATGTGACGTTGCACGTTGGACTAGGCACTTTTCGTCCGATCAGTACCGAACGATTACACGAGCACCGCATGCATTCGGAATGGTGTGAGGTTACCGAATCGACGGTGCGTTCGATTCAAGCTGCGCGGCAGCGCGGTGGCCGAGTTGTCGCCGTGGGAACGACGTCTGTTCGCACCCTAGAGTCGGCATCGTCAACGGGAACGCTCCAACCGTGGCGCGGTGCGACGTCACTTTTCATCCGACCGCCGTATGAATTTCGATGTGTCGATGCCGTGTTGACAAACTTTCATTTGCCGCGCTCGACGCTGCTCGTTTTGGTGTCGGCGTTCGCGGGGATCGACGCGGTCAAAGACGCATATTCGGACGCGATTCGCCAGCGTTATCGCTTTTACAGCTATGGCGATGCCATGTTGATCGTCTCCGAGACTGGTTCCTTGGCGCGGGCTGCGCCCGCAACCCAATGAGCCGCAGGGCGCTAGCCCAATGGCACTCACTTTGTAATTTGTTTGCGAAGGCGATCATGCTTGGCATGAGATTTGCGCATTCTGATAAAGAGTCTTTATCACTGCCAGATTGTCATGGGGGCACGGATGTCCGACCAGGG
>CAYSHJ010000456.1:0-2804 GCA_964430385.1 uncultured Planctomycetaceae bacterium | reverse complement strand
GCAAGACGGCGTTCTCGTGTCTCGACGTGATCCCCGGCAGCTTCGCACTCGAACACTACAACCTCACTGATCCTGCGGAGTGGAAGTCGTCCGGCCTCGTGCTGTCGCTGGTCGATCCGCTCCGCGAGGCGTCCGCCTTCTATGACTACATCCTGCTCGATTGCCCTGCCGACATTTCGCTCATCACCTACGCCGCGTTGTGTGCGTCGGATTTTCTGGTCGTCCCGCTGGAGGCCGCACAATGGGGAGCACTCGGCACGCAGCATGTCCTCAAGACTTACGAGCATGTCCGTCAGCAATACAACGCGAGCCTGCAACTGCTCGGCTTCGTCGTGTCTCGTTTCAAGCGGCGACGGAAATATCAAACAACCTACCTGAAGCAACTTCGTGAGCATTTCGGCGAAGACGCTTTCGAGACGTTCATTCCGGACCTCTCGACTTTCGAGCAAGCGGTGACAGACCGTATCCCCGTCAATCTTCATTCCCCCCGTTCCCATGCCAGTCATGTCGCCCGTGAATTCTTTGCCGAAATCGAACGCCGCGCGGAAAGGCTCCGAGCAGTCCGCGATGACCGCCGCCTCGGCTGCGTTCGGGAGCCAGTCGGGACTGTCACTTGATCCGACTCAAACCGCCGTCCCGCCGGATCAACAAGGCCGGCGTCGATTGCCAAACTCCTATTTGATTCGCCGCGAGCAACTCGCCGCCGATCCGACGCAGCCACGAAGAATCTTCGACGAACGGGAACTGAGTGAACTCGCCGCGTCGATCCAATCACGCGGCATCAAGCAACCGCTGACGGTCCGTTGGGACATCGCGACCAGCAAATACATGGTCATCGACGGCGGCCGACGCTTCCGTGCCGCTGAACGTCTCGGTCTTGAAGAACTTCCCTGCTGGATTCAAGAGGGCGATTCGAAAGATGTTTTGGTCGATCAAATCGTCCACAACTGGCAACGTGCCGATCTCCGCCCTGAAGAAACCGCCGACGCCCTGGCGCGCCTTCGCGACGAATTCGATCTTTCGCAAAAGCAGATCTCCGAAGTCACCGGCAAGCCAGCCGGTGAAATCAGCAAGTTCCTGGCGATCCACGACCGCGTCGCTCCCGAAGTCCAACAGTTGGTCCGCGAGCGATCCGAAGCCGCCCCGACGTTCACGATGCGGCATCTCTACAACATCGCGAAGCTACCCTCTGACGAGCAACCAGCCTTTGCGAAACACGTCCGAGATTCAAAACTCACAGCAACAGAGACGGAAGCACTCGTGATGCGCACGCGCGGTTGCTCCAATCGCCGGTCGGAAGGACTCCAAGCTCGTCAGCGTCGTTTTCGCACGGACACCGCCGACGTGCTGATCACGTTCAACAAGCTGGGAGCAACCAATGTGGATGTCGAAAAAGTGCTCGAAATGATCCGTCAACAACTCTCATCAGCATCCTAATGTAGGCAGGTTAGTCAGTAATGAAGTCAGTAATGGCGTGGAAAATGTCGCACGGGATGCTATTCTTGCACAACGAAATGCGTATTTTCGCGTGGTCTGCATTGGCTTCGGGTTTCTCTTAATCATTAGGTTGTAGGTTCGAGTCCTACTGGGGGCACTGGCAATCTGTGCATCAGATTGAACGGAACGGAAAGGCTCGGAAACTCCGAGCCTTTTTCGTTGTCTCGCAACGGACGAGTGACTCCGCTTCCGTCCATTTCGTTTATTTCCGCTGCTGAGTGAGTCTGATTGTGAGTCTGATTCTGATTGTGACTCGCTTTCGCGAAGTGCTCGTCGGTCACTTGCAGGTAATGCTTGGCTGCGACCAGTTGGCTGTTGCCCAGCCAAGCCGTGACGACGTGGAGCGGATAGGTCTCAGCCAACTCGGTCTCCCGTGTGCTGCGGAGATTCTGAAAGAGCTTTGGCCACGGCGTCACGCCAGACTTGGCGATGATCCGCAGGAGTTGTGTCCGGAGATTGATGTTGCTGTCTCGGCGACGGGCGATGACAAACTCGGCCCCTTCGGCCGCGGCGTCCCATGCCGCTTCCAAGTGGGCACGGAGTTCCGGAAAGATCGGCACGAGGCGCGAGTCCTTCCCTTCGTGATGCTCCGTCTTGGGCGAGCGTATAAGCATTCTGCCGCGTTCCCAATCGACATCAGCCCAACGGACCAACAACGTCTCTGACGGCGTTCTGAGGCCACCGTCGCGAGCCAGGGAGAAGATCAGCCGCCATTCGTTGTCGGGGCACTGGGCGAGCACCTTGTCGGCCATGTCGCGGGTCACGAAGTAGTCCCGTGACTTGTTCGCCTTCACGAGACAGTCCCGCATGTCGGCGAACGGGTTCTCTCCGATCAGCCGCTTGCGGAGCGCGGCGCGAAAGAGTTGCTTGGCTCGGCCGCAATGACGGCGGACGGTGTTGTCCCCCAACTTCGTGAGCATCCATAACCGCCATTCATCGCCGTCACCGGGTGTGATGTCTCTGAGCAGCTTATCCTCGCCGAAGCGGGTCACGAGATTCTTGCGGACCTGCATGAAGTTGATCAGGGTCCGCGGCTTGATATCCGTTCGACTGACCAGGTAGGCGTCGATGAACTGGCCGAGCTTCGTGGCATCCTCTTGGCGTTTCTCGCGTGGAGCGATCAGTCCCACGGCAGCCAATCGCTTGGCCAGCATGTCGGGAATCTCGCCCAACCAACTGGCGACGTCGGGTGCCAGTGACCGGCGGGTCAGCTTGGCTTCCAAGAGGGATTCGAGCTTGGCGAGGATCGCGTCCGCATCTTTCTTGGACGCCTTGCCGATTCGCACGATCTTGCGTTGGCCGTTGCC
>CAYSHJ010000455.1:0-16389 GCA_964430385.1 uncultured Planctomycetaceae bacterium | reverse complement strand
CGCCGATGGGCTCAACATCCCGATCGGCATCTACCCATATCCCAGCCGCAAGGACGAAGCAACTGGCAAGACAATTCAGGGGGCAATCGTCTTCAGCATCCCGTTCATTTGGGACTTGCGTGACACCGACGGCGACGACATTTGCGACGAGCGGATCAAGCTGTACGGTCCGTTTGGCTACGAGCGGGACACGCACGGCCTGTGTAACGCCTTCCGCCGCGGTTTCGACGGCTGGATTTACGCCTGCCACGGCTTCAACAACATCAGCAAAGTTGCCGGCAAGGACGGTCATGTCGTCGAGATGCAGTCGGGAAACACGTTCCGTTTCCGCATGGACGGCAGCCGCATCGAGCATTTTTCTCATGGGCAGGTCAATCCGTTCGGGATGTGCTTTGATCCGCTCTTCAACATCTTCACGGCGGATTGTCACACCAAGCCGGTGACGCAGATTCTTCGCGGCGGATACTACCAGAGCTTTGGCAAACCTCACGATGGCCTCGGCTTCGTCCCCGAGATCATGCAGCACACGCACGGCACGACTGCCAACTGCGGCATCGTGATGTATCACGGCGGCCACTTCCCTCCCGAATGGCAAGGACAATTCTTCACCGGCAACGTGATGACCAGCCGAGTCAACGTCGATGCTCCGGAGTATCACGGCTCGACGATCCTGGCGAAGGAGCGGAATGACTTCGTGATCTCGAAAGACCCGTGGTTTCGCCCGGTTGATCTGCAATGCGGCACCGACGGAGCGCTGTACATCGCCGATTTCTACAACAAGATCATCGGCCACTACGAAGTCGACCTCAAACACCCCGGCCGCGACCGTTTCCGCGGCCGCATCTGGCGAGTGATCCACAAGGCCACGCCGCTCCAGAAGATGCCGGACTTGCGAACGGCCAAGCAGGGCGAATTGATCGAACTGCTCGGTCACGACAACTTCAAAATTCGATCGTTGGCGTTTGAGCGTCTCAACGATTTGACGCGCCGGAAATACATCGCTTTCAACGGCGCGACTGTCATTGCCGTTGATGACGAACTGGTCACGCTGTTTCGCCACGTTCTTGCGAATTCCAAGAATCCACTGGCTCGAAGTTTGGCCTACGCACTGCTCGACCAATCGACGGAGTGTGACAGGAGCGACATCCTTGCGGCGGCGAGAGACTCGGCTCCCGAAGTCCGAGCGATGCTGATGAAGCTCAAAGCCGAATGGATAGACAACTCCAATGAAACGGTGACCGCGAAGATTCGCGATGGACTGAACGACGACAACCCGTTCGTGCGACGAGCCGCCGCCGATGCGCTTGGCAAGGCACCCTCAGCCAGCAATCTCGCTGCACTGCTGACGTCGCACGAAAAGATCGCGGCTGATGACAGCCACCTTCGGCAAGTCGTTCGCATCGCGGTGCGAGATTGTTTGGCCAGCCCCGGACAGTTCACGGCTCTTGTTCCCTCTTCGCTCGGCGAAGACTTCTCCAGGCTATTGATCGAATTTGCTCTTGCCGTCAAATCCACTGAGGCCGCGACCTTCGTGATTCAGCATCTACAGGAGTACGACGAGCCGGGCGAGAATCTCTTGCCGATGGTCCAGCACGCAGCTCGCTACGCCAACACGGACGCGGCGAGCCAGCTCGCCGGAATCGTGCGGAAGCGGTTCGCCGATGACGTTCAACAACAACTCGCACTGCTCTCAACGTTGCGAGTCGCGTTGCAGCAGCGAGGCGAATCACCAGATGCATCCCTTCGCGACTGGGCGATGGACGTGAGCCGCCAATTGCTGGACTCGTCACGCGGGGCGAGTTTGTCGTGGACGAACGAGATCGTACCGGGAAAGCCGAGGGCGGATGATCCGTGGGTGCTGCGGGCGAGGGTTTCGCAAGATGGCGACAAGGGATCGCTTTTCTTCGACAGCTTGGTGAAGGGGGAGCAACTGACCGGGCGGTACCGCAGTGAGCCGTTTGAGTTGCCGGCGAAACTGTCGTTCTGGTGCGCGGGACACAACGGGCTTCCCGGTGCGCCGTTCAACCCGAAGAACTACATCCGCCTGCGAGAAGCCTCCACGCACGCGCTGCTCCGCGAAGCGCTGCCGCCGCGCAACGACACGGCTCAGCGGATCGAATGGGACTTGGCCGAGTTCGTAGTCCTGCCTTCAGGCGGAACGAAACCAGAGAAGACACCGCCTGAAGGCGGAACGACGAACGGAAGGCGGGGCTACATCGAAATCCTCGACGCCGATGAAGCCAGCGGCTATGCGTGGCTGGCGGTCGGGAGATTTTCGGTGGAGGCATTGAATCCCAGTCGAGTCGTTGACCAACAGATTGCCGCGGCAAATTTGATTGCGGATTTCAAAATCTCAGATTTCAAATCTCAGATTTCAAATCGGCTGATCGCTCGTGACATCGACTCGCGAGCGAAAGAGGCGTTCGCTCGGACGCTGCTGGTGCTGCAACCGGACACGGTGTTGTCGGCCCTCTCACCGTTGATCAGCGAGACGTCATTGCCGGAGTCGCTACGAGCCGACATCGCGGCGGCGGTTGCCTTGGCGAGCGGGGGTCGTCAGGCCCCTGATGCGTCCAATGGTCCAACGGAATCAGACGCGAAAAAGAGGTCGGCGGACTCGAACGCATCAGAGGGCTCACGCCCCCCGCTCGCCAAGCACGACCTGCTCATCGAGGTCGTGAAGACGATTCCCGAACGACTGCAACTGCGTCTGGCCGAGTCGCTCGCTTCCGATGCAACTGGGGCGGGAGCGTTGTTGCGGCTCGCGAAGGACGGCCACGTCTCGCCGAGATTGCTGACTCGGCCGACGGTTAAGCAGCGATTGGAAGCGGTCAAATCGGAGGAGTTGCACAAGCAAGTTGCGGAGCTGACAACCGGCTTGCCCGACGAAGACGCATCGCTGCGAAAGCTGGTCGAGCAGCGAACGAGCGTGTTCTTGTCGGCTCAGTCGAATCAGGACGTCGCTCAGCGGCCATCAGTCGCAGGCGGAGCGGAGTTATTCAAAAAACACTGCGTCGCATGTCACCAGATCGCCGGCCAGGGGACGATCGTTGGCCCACAGCTTGATGGCATCGGGCAGCGCGGGTTGGAGCGAGTGCTGGAAGATGTGCTCGACCCGAATCGAAACGTCGATGTGAACTTCCGCACGACAACCGTCGTCACGATAGAAGGCAAGATCTTTTCCGGCCTGATCCGCCGCGAGGAAGGTGCGACGCTGGTATTGGCCGACAACAAAGGCAAGGAGTTCACCGTGCCGCTCGCCGACGTCGACGAACGAACGAAGTCGAACCTCTCGCTGATGCCCGCCAACGTGCATGAGGTGCTGACGGAACGCGAATTCTTGGATCTCGTCAGCTACTTGCTGTCGCAGCGGCAGAAAGCGGGGGCGAAGGCTGAATAACCAATGCATCTTGTTCCCACGCTCCGCGTGGGAACTCGGGCTTTGACGCTCTGCGTCGGGGCCGCGATCATTCACTCGAAATCAGCACCACCGACCGCGACGCGGACGCACGGAAAATATGTCCTATAAGTCCTATAGGGCATATAAGACCTATGCTTGCGACTGTATCGGGTCGGTGACGTCGTCCGGCTGCCTGTCTTCGGCCAAATCTTTGCGGCCGAGGAATTCGGCGAGTGCTCGGCGAGTGACTTGCGTGATGCTCAGTCCGTGTTCTTGCACGTGCGCCGCCAACACGTCGTACAGTGCGGGCGAGATCGCGTGACGAAAGCCGACGAATTGGAAGAACTCGAAATTCTCGGATTCGGAGTGCTGTGCGGACGCAGCGGGCCCGGATTCTCCCGCGAAATGATAACAGGCGTCATCCACGTTATCCGGCGTGGCAGCGGTCTTCACGGCGGAGGTGGTGCTGACGGCACTCGCGCTGGCCGTCGTCGGCGACTCGGCGGATGCGGCCGACGCGGCTGGTTTGACTCGCGGCGGCAGTGCCGGCGGCGGAGCGGCCGCGTCGAGCAAGCCTTTCACTTGGCTCGCCGCCAGCCATTTGCCGTCCTGGCCCGCGCGCACCAGCGTGTCGGCTTGGATGAGTCCTCGTTTGACTTTTTCAACCACATCAGCGGAAGACAGCGGGCCGAACTCCACCCCCATCTCTTGGAAGAACCACTGCTTCGCCATGCTGACCTCCGCACGTGAGGCAGGCTTCCAGCCTACCCGTTCTGGATGAGTAGGTTGAAAGGCGTGCCCCATGATTGGCACGCCTCAAAACTCGCCGATCACCTCGCCGCCGGCGCGCGTGAAGAGAGCTTTCAGCACGGCGATGTCGATCATGTCGCTGATGAAGCGAACTGAACCGTCAGCGAACAACGCCTGGAAGCCGCCGACGCGAGCTGACTTCAAACCCTTCAACGGGTTCTTGAAATCGACCGCCAAATCGTCCGGCTTGGTCCAAATAACCGCCGCGTCGGGATGAGCTTCAACGGCTAGGATCGTGTTGCTGGTGCCGTCGGTGAATTCGCGGATCCCTAATCCTTCTGGGCCTTCAAAGGCGGTGCTCTTCCCCGTCGGAACGAGGTACACGGTCTTTCCCTCTTTGGCCAAGTCAGCCTGATTCGGCGAAATGTAGACCGGCGGCATGTTCTTGATGAGCTCTTTGTTGTGTTCGCTGTCCCACGGTTCATCGAGATGAAACTGCTGATAAAGCGCTGCTTGTTCCACGTAGGGCAGAATGTGAACGCGCCAACTCAAAAGTTTTTTGCCCTTGTTGTCCACATTAGCGGCCGGCGGAAATACTCGATACGTGTCGTGATAGTTGTGCATGGCCAGTCCAATCTGCTTGAGGTTGTTCATGGACTGCATTCGACGCGCGGCTTCGCGAGCTTGTTGCACGGCGGGCAAGAGTAAGGCCGCTCCGATGGCGATCACGGCGGGACTGGCTCCCGTGACGTCGGGGATGACGCCGTGAGACTCGGTGCGCCAGCCATTCGGCAGGCGGCCGAAGGTCGTGACGGACGGGGCCAAGTGTTGCTCCAGGTCCGACAAGGGCGGCAGCGGCGGCAGGTTGAAGTTGATTCCCTTCTGAGCCAACTGGCCGGTCAGCACCGGGCCGAACGTGTTGACCAGCGTGTAGACTCCTTGCAGGCCGGGCTTGGGGTCGGAGTAGCTGACGAACGCCGGCTTCGGCTGCCATTTGAACGCGGCTTTCAGCCATTCGTTGTCGGCCAGGCTCGTCTTGCCGGCGGCCGCCAGATGGCTGGTCACCAATTGTGGTGTCAGGCCGATGACGATTTGGTCCTTCGTCAGCACCCATGTCGGCGCGATCGGCAGCGGCAGGTTGTTGATTTGAATTCGATAGCCCTTCTCACCCTTTGCCGAAAATTCCTGGACGCTGAACGGAGCCTGTGGCCCCAACTGCGCGAGGGTGGCCTTAACCATGTTGACCAGAATTTCATGCGCGTTCGACAGCTTGGCGTGATCGCGGACGCTCGCGGTAATGACGATGCCGGGAACGAACATCGCGCCGGCTTCGCTGCCGGAGACATAGAACGTCCAGGTGTCGCCGAGGGCATCCAGAACATCCGTCTTGATCGAGAAGCCGAGTTGCTGCTCCATCTGAGCCTGTCTGGCTTCGAACTGCTGCCGCGCGTTCGAATCGATCTCACCGATGCCGTCCAAGACTTTTTCGAAAACGTATGCCAAGTCGAATCGTGCGACGGTCGCATTGACGGCGCTGGCCGGGATCTTCTTGAAGACATCGATCGTCAGCGGCTTGTCCGGGCAGAGGTCGAACAGGCCAGTCGGTTTGCCGTCGGTGATGATAGCCGAGTTGACTTGCATGCCGGTCTTGTCCAAGCCCGACACGCTCGACCAATGTTTGAGCTTGCTGACGCCGAGCAAGTCTAAAATTTTCGGAGCCAGCGGATCGGTGATGACCGGTTCCAGGGACTTGAGCAACGCTTGTGCGTTGAAGTACGTCAGCATCGACGGCCGATCAACGGCGAGTTCCGTCTCAATCTGCGTCAACCAGGCGGGGGATTTTCCGGGCTTTGTCAACTTCGCGACCAACGTCTTCGGCGTCTCTCCGCCAAACATGAGGATGAGCTGCGAGCCGCGATAGCCCACGCGAAACTCCGGCTCGCTGGGGCGGAATTCCTTCGGACGGAAGAACGTCGCGTCGCCGATCTTCTCTTCCACGGCCGCTTGCAGGCCATCCTGCGGGGCCAAGGCGAGCAGCTTCTTGAATGCTTCAATGGCTTGCGGTCCGTCCTTCTGAGCATCTAAAACGATGGCCGCTTCGATCGCTGGATTGTCAGCCGGCTTGAAGCTGGTGAGATAAACCGCTCCCGGATGCGTCAGCGCCGTCTTCACCAGCAATGGAATCGCCTGAGCGGCGATGCTCACTTGCTCGTTGTGTTGCTGCGATGCGGCGTTGTCGATGGTCTTGTCAATCTCCGCACCGAGTTGCTTGATGAAGTCTTTCAGCGACTCTTCGGCCAAGAGTCGCTCCGTGCGATTCGTGCTTTTCGGATCCGGCTCGGTCCAGCCGTTCCAGGTCAGGAAGAAAATGCACTGCTCGGGCGCGACGTGAGCCAGCGCGAGTTTGCTGGACGATTGAGCTTGTGCCGGTATTCCGCTCCACGCCGCGCAGAGCGACAGCAGCAGAGCCGCGACGAAACGAAATCGAAACATGAGAAACCTCCTGGTGAATGTGATCGCGTGAGCGAACGAGCCGCGGCCGAGATGTGCCGGTTGCATGAGCGTCCTCCGAGACAATCGCCGAGATGGCGCCGCAACAGGCTGGCCAGCATTCGATCAATTCCGGCGAGCCGGTCAAGCCACACCGACACGTTTCGTGATTCGACGCAGTTCGCCGCCAAAGGTCGTTTCTTGCGAGCATTCTCAACGCAACTACAATCCGTTACTTGTTTCTCGTTCGATGTCGGCCTTCGGGTCACGAGATTTGAACTAACCCTTCCAAACAAGCGAACCCCACCGGGCTTGCCCCGGTGGCTCGCGGGATTTTGCACGACTCGGCGTCACGCGAAATAGATGGCTCAATAGATGGCTCAGTAGTGCAGAATCCCGTAAACCACTGGGGCAAGCCCAGTGGGGTGACTTGCCAGTGGGGTCGCTTGATTGAGGAGTAACGAGCCGGTTGAGAAACCGCTCATCAGGAGATTGTTCGATGGCTTCCGCGAATCCGTTTGGTGCCGAGTGTTCTCTCAAAACAAAAAGCGGCGACTACAAAATTTTCCGTCTGCGAAAGCTGATCGACCATCGGATCGGGGATATCGACACGCTGCCGTTTTCGATTCGCGTGTTGCTGGAAGCCTGCTTGCGAAACGTCGATGGCTTCATCGTAAATGCCAACGACGTCACCGAACTTGGGAACTGGAACGCTGCCAAGCCGAAGGAAGTCGAAGTCCCGTTTATGCCTGGCCGCGTCGTATTGCAGGACTTTACGGGTGTGCCGGCGGTCGTCGATCTCGCCGCGCTGCGCGCCGCGATGGTTCGCATGGGTGGCGATCCGAAGAAAATCAATCCGCTCGTGCCGTGCGATCTGGTCATTGATCACTCGGTGCAAGTTGACTTCTTTGGCACGTCAACTTCGTTGCAAGACAACACCAAGCTGGAGTTCGAGCGAAACGCCGAGCGATACAAATTCCTCCGCTGGGGAGCACAGGCGTTCAACAACTTTCGAGTCATTCCGCCGGCGACGGGCATCGTGCATCAGGTCAATTTGGAATACCTCGCGAAGGGCGTGCTGACGAAAGACGGCGTCGCGTTCCCCGATTCGCTGGTCGGCACCGACAGCCACACCACGATGATTAACGGCTTGGGCGTCGTCGGCTGGGGCGTCGGTGGTATCGAGGCCGAGGCGGTCATACTTGGCCAGCCGATTTACATGCTCACGCCGGAGGTCGTCGGTTTCAAACTGCGAGGCGAGGTGCGTGAAGGCGTCACCGCGACGGACCTCGTGCTGACAGTCACGCAAATGCTGCGAAAGCACGGGGTCGTCGGGAAGTTTGTCGAGTTTTTCGGTCCTGGCCTCGATAGCATGTCACTCGCCGACCGAGCCACGCTCGCGAATATGGCTCCCGAATACGGAGCCACGATGGGCTTCTTTCCCGTCGATGCCGAGACTCTCAACTACCTGCGTCGCACCGGCCGCACCGAAGCCGAGGTCGATCTCGTCGAGCGGTACTATAAGGAGCAGGGACTGTTCCGCACCGCCGCCTCGCCGGAGCCGCGCTTCAGCAGCAAACTGGAATTGGATCTCGCGACCGTCGAGCCGTCGCTCGCCGGACCAAAACGTCCGCAAGACCGAGTGCTCCTCAAGGACATGAAGTCACAGTGGCATGCCGATCTGAAAACGACTTTTGGCCACGACGTCGTGCAAACTGCCAGCTTGCAACTCGAACCCCCGCCGGCCGCTCAACCGTCCACCAAAGACTCGCACACTGCGAAGTTGCAAGCTGGCAGCTTGCACGACGAGATCACCGACGGTGCCGTGGTCATTGCCGCGATCACCAGTTGCACGAACACCAGCAACCCGTCCGTGATGATCGGAGCCGGCTTGTTGGCTCGCAACGCGATCGCGAAGGGACTGACTCGTAAGCCGTGGGTGAAGACCAGCCTCGCTCCCGGCAGCCTGGTCGTCACCGACTACCTCGAAAAATCGGGCTTGAATAAGTCGCTCGATGCGCTCGGCTTCAACACCGTCGGCTACGGTTGCACGACCTGCATCGGCAACAGTGGACCACTGCCCGATGCGGTCTCGAAGGCGGTTAGCGAGGGGGATCTCGTCGCGGCGGCCGTGCTTTCCGGCAACCGCAACTTCGAAGGCCGCATCAACTCGCAAGTGAAGGCCAACTACCTCGCCAGCCCGCCGCTGGTCGTGGCGTATGCGATCGCCGGCACCACCGACATCGACCTGACCACCGAACCGCTCGGTCAGGACCAAACCGGACGCGACGTCTTCTTGAAGGACATCTGGCCCAGTCGTGCCGAGATCGCCGCGACCATTGACAGCTCGATGTCGCCCGAGACGTTCATCAAGGAGTACTCGCACGCGACCAAAGGCCCTGTCGAGTGGCAATCGATCCCCAGCAGCACCGGCGACCTCTACGAGTGGGTGGAGACGAGCACTTACATTCAAGAACCGCCGTTCTTCGTCGACATGCCGGCCACGCCCGCGCCGATCAAGTCGATCACCGGCGCTCGCTGTTTGGTCAGCGTCGGCGACTCGGTCACGACCGACCACATCAGCCCCGCCGGCTCGATCAAGCCGACCTCTCCCGCCGGCCAGTTCCTGCAAGCCAGCGGCGTCTCCGTGGCCGACTTCAATTCCTATGGATCACGCCGCGGCAATGACCGCGTGATGACTCGCGGCACATTTGCCAACATCCGCCTGAAGAATCTCTTGGCCCCCGGCACCGAGGGAGGCGTCACGAAATACCTCGGTCCTGCTCCCCTCGCCCCTTCGGGGAGAGGGGCCGGGGGTGAGGGGGAAATCATGTCGATCTACGACGCCTCGCTGAAATACAAGCAGACGCACACGCCGCTGGTCGTCTTCGCCGGAGCCGAATACGGTACCGGCAGCTCCCGCGACTGGGCCGCGAAGGGCACGTACCTGCTCGGCATCCGCGCCGTGATCGCGACCAGCTTCGAGCGCATTCATCGCTCGAACCTCGTCGGCATGGGCGTCCTGCCGCTGCAATTCCGCGAAGGGGAGTCCCGCGAGTTCCTCGAACTCGACGGCACCGAAACCTTCGAGATCGCTCTCGACGACAACCTCAAGCCGCGTCAAGCCGTCGAAGTCACCGCGAAGAAATCCGACGGCAGTGTGATCCACTTCGTGACTACCTGCCGCATCGACACGCCCGTCGAGGTGAAGTACTACCGCAACGGCGGCATCCTGCACGCTGTGCTGAGAGACTTGGCGAAGGGATAGTGGGTAGGTTGGGATTCCATCCCGACCGCTCGGTTGGACAGCATCCGATTTCCGATTTCTTGTCGCCCGGGCGGACAGAATCGGTCGGGATGGAATCCCAACCTACGCCGTTACACAGACGTTACCTAAGTTCTCGAACAGCATGATGACGCAAACTTAGGTCGCACGCATGGGCGAGTTCCGCGGCCGGCAGCCGCAACAGACTGCCGAACCGAATCTTGGCCCGGAGGTCACGAATCATCGCCGCGAGCCGGTGCGGGTTGAAGTCGTACGCACGCTGCTGGGCAGCGTCGATGAGTCGAATCATGAAGGCAAGATCACTCTCCCCGGCGCGTGGACGGCGGACGACATCGGCCAGCCGGTGTGGTGGCACTGGTACTCGTGGCCAAGCTGGTGGTATCAATTGAACGCTCGCGGCCGAGTCCAATGGGACGTGACTCTCCCACCGGGCGAGAAGCTCGCGCTGAGGTACCAATGGCACTACTTCTGGCGCTGGTAGTGCGTCCATTCCGAGTTGAACAGATCGGCCGAGCAGGCTGGGAGATTTGCCCCAGGAGAGGATGCCGATGGAGCCGTTGCCGATTGATGCTGTTTTGCCGGAACTGATCGCGGCGTTGCGATCGAGTTTGTCCGTCGTGCTGCAAGCTCCAACGGGTGCCGGCAAGACAACCCGCGTGCCGCCGGCAGTTTTGGATGCGGGGCTTGTGTGCGAGAAACGGATCATCGTGCTAGAGCCGAGGCGAGTTGCGGCGCGCGCGGCGGCTCGGCGGATGGCGTTTGAGCGCGGTTGTTTGCTGGGGGAAGAGATTGGCTATCAGGTGCGGTTCGATCGGAAATGGGGGAAGACATCTCGGATTGTCGTGGTGACCGAGGGGACGTTGGTACGGATGCTTCAGCGCGATCCGTTTCTCGACGACGTCGGGGTGGTCGTGTTCGACGAGTTCCATGAACGGAGCCTCGACACCGATCTGTCGCTGGCAATGACTCGGCGAGTGCAGGAGACGGTGCGACCCGATTTGAGGTTGGTTGTGATGTCGGCGACGTTCAGTACGGAGGCGGTGTCGCAGTATCTCGGTTGTCCGGTCGTCAGCAGCCAGGGTCGGTTGCATCCGGTCGAGATCGAGTACTCGCCGCGTGTCGAGTCGACGTGGTGGCCAGTGGCGACGGCACGCGCAGTCGAACGATTGTTGACGCGAACCAGTGGCGACGTGTTGGTGTTCTTGCCGGGACTCCGCGAAATTCGCGAGACGGCTCGTGAGTTGGAACCGCTCGCGCGGGAACGGGAGCTCGCCGTCATGCTGCTGCACGGGGATTTGCCTGCGGAGCAACAGGACGCGGCGCTTTCAAAGCATTCGCGGCGAAAGGTCGTCTTGTCGACAAACGTGGCCGAGACGTCGGTGACGGTCGAAGGAGTCACGGCGGTTGTCGACACGGGACTCGCCCGGCAACTGAAGTTCGATCCGAACGCGGGACTTGATCGGTTGGAGCTGACACCAATCTCGCGCGCGTCGGCCGATCAACGCGCCGGACGCGCGGGACGCACTCAGCCGGGTGTTTGCCTGCGTTTGTGGTCGGAAGCGTCTCAGCGAGCCAGGCCGGAGCAGACTGAGCCGGAAATTCGGCGCGTCGATCTGGCCGGACCCGTGTTGCATTTGCTGTCGTGGGGTGAACGCGATGTCTTTTCCTTGCCGTGGTTCGAGCCGCCGCGCGAGGCCTCGGTTCAACATGCGGAGGATCTGTTGCGGCGGCTCGGAGCGATTGAGTCTGATCGCCGCGTGACAGAATTGGGCCAGCGGCTCGCCCAGTTGCCGGTGCATCCGCGATTAGGGCGATTGCTGATCGAAGGCGAGCGACTTGGATGTCTGGAGCGGACCACGCTGGCCGCCGCGTTGTTGGCAGAACGCGATCCGTTTGAGCGAATGACTGGCATTGGCCATTCGTCGCACGGACACAGTCGGTCGGATGTGCTGGATCGTGTCGAGGCGTTGGAAGCATTCGAAGCTCGTGGCGAGGTGGACTCGACGATTGGGCGGTTGCATCGAGCAGGTGCTCAGACTGTGTTGCGAGTGCGTGATCAGTTGTTGAGACTGGTTTGTAGTTCCGCATTTGGACGGAAAAGTTCAAAACCGTCTCAAGGCGGAACTACGAACGAAAACGAAGAGGCCGTCTTGCGTGCGGTGCTGGCGGCGTTTCCGGATCGGTTGGCGAAGCGGCGGGAAGCGAACAGTCCGCGGGGTGTCATGGTCGGTGGTCGGGGCGTACGGTTGGATGCTCGCAGCGCTGTGACTCGTGATGAGTTGTTTGTCTGCTTGGACGTCGATGATAGCGCGAGCGAAGCGGTCGTGCGTCTCGCATCGGCGGTCGAGCGTGGTTGGCTTCGGGCGGACCAAGTGACGATCGCGATTGAGGTCTCCTTCGATGAGGCCAACGAGCGAGTGCAAGCTCGACGCCAAGTGCGATGGGACGATTTGGTGCTCGAAGAATCTCCAGCCGCGCTACCGGAGGATGATTCGGTGGCGAACTTGCTCGTGCAAGCTGCGGCCGCGAATTGGGAGCGTGTCCGACTCACCGACGATTCGCCAGCGGGACGATATCTCACGCGAGTCCGCTGGCTGCGCGAGGTTGTGCCGGAGCTGGAGCTGCCGGCGTTTGATGACGCTCAGCTTCAAGAACTGTTGCCGAGTTTGATTGCTGACGCGGCGACCAGGGCCGGGGCGACGTGCCGATCATTCGCGGAACTGCGCGAGGCTCCGTGGTTGGAAACGATTCTAAACGTACTAACTGTGCCGCAGCGGCAAGCGGTCGAGCGGGAGGCTCCCGAACGGATCGCGGTTCCCAGCGGCAGTCACATCGTCTTGCAATACGAGGTCGGACGTCCGCCCGTGCTGGCCGTCCGCATTCAAGAGGTCTTCGGCCTGCGCGACACGCCGCGAGTCGCTCGCGGTCGAGTCTCAGTGCTGTTGCATTTGCTCGCGCCGAGTCATCGTCCGCAACAAATCACCGACGACTTGGCCAGCTTCTGGAGCAATGCGTATCCGAAGATCAAATCCGAGTTGCGGCGCCGGTATCCGAAGCATGCGTGGCCCGATGATCCGCTGACCGCGACGCCCCAGCGAAGGCCGGGGCGAGGCAGAAAGCAGTAGGCAGTAGGCAGAAGGCAGTAGGCCCAGGCGAAACAGACTGCGAACCGTCACTCGAAGTGACCCCATTTATGGAGGCGAATGCACGACCTTGAACCGATAAATCGGGTCACTCCGAGCGATCATGGCAATCGTGCTGCCTTCTGCCTTCTGCCTTCCGCCTTCCGCCTTCCGCCTTCCGCCTTCCGCCTTCTGCCTTCTGCCTTCTGCCTTCTGCCTTCTGCCTTCTGCCTTCTGCCTTCTGCCTTCTGCCTTCCGCCTTCTGCCTTCTGCCTACTGTCCACTGCCCACTGCCTGCCCCAGCCGATCGCAGATGATGTTCAGCATCAACGGGTGCAGGCCGAGTGGCGGACAGAGATCGAACCGAACGTTCGGCCATTTCGCGGCGAAGTCGGCTTGATGGCGTTCGAGATCTTCGGTGACGTGCCGGCCAGCCGAGAGGAAGTACGGCAGCAAGAAGACTCGCGTGGCACCTTGACGGACACAACTGGTGGCAGCTTGCGGGATCGTTGGTTCGGTGAGTTCGAGATAGGCGATCTCGACGACGGAACCGGGCAAGCGTTGTCGCAACTGATCGGCGAGTTGCCGCAGATCATCGTTGGCGGCAGACAGTCGGCTGCCGTGTGCGATCAGCAAGACAGCGGCGGCGTGGGGCAGGACGATCACAACAACAGCGGCACTGAAGCACCGCACTCCCAAGGTCACTTTGTCTTACTATGTACGAAGTGGATTTTCCCCGAGCAAAGCTTGCAGGCGACTTTCTGGCCGAGGTATTTGATCGAAACCCGGAGTTCGTCTTCGCAGTGCGGGCAGTCGCAATAAAAGCCGATCGGCTTCACCTGCGGGCTGGAAAGGTCAAAGCGAAACGATCCCGCGCAGTGCTTGCAGGAGACACCTTGCCCGATGTACTTGCGATTGATGCGCAGTTCTTTTTCGCAGTGAGGGCACAACACGTAAAAACCAGACGGCGCGACTTCAACCATGCTGTCGACCTCGTGCAACTGAAAGAACTGCGGAACCTCGACGCTGTCAGGTTTCAAATCTTCATTAAGGACCGTGCGGCATTGCCGACAACGGACCTGGTTGGGTGGCATCCATTCGCCACAGGCTGGGCATGCGCCTCCCGGCCAGTTCGCCATGTTCCAAATCCATTTAAAAAAGCCCACTGTGTTCCGGCGTCTGACCGAAGAAGGCTCGGTCTTCGCCAGCAATAACTCCGACCTCGAGAAATCACTCGCGCTTGGCTTCCAGACACTTAAGCCGATGGAACGTCCGCAAGAACAGACGTCCGTGGGCGACTGCGGGAGTGGAATGCGAAGCGTCACCCAGTTCCGAAGTGCCGAGTTCTTGGAATTCCGGCCCCGCGGCGACGACCGTCACCTTGCCACTTTCGTCAACTCCGTAAACTTTACCATCAATACATATCGGCGAGCCAAAGTAATTTCCTCCCAGCCGTTTGGTCCACAGGTCCTTGCCCGATTTCAGATCGACGCAGGTGATGATCCCTTGATCGCTCCATTCAAAGAGCCGGTCGCCGAACACGATCGGGGTCGGGACGTACGGGATCAGCTTCTCGCGCACCCAGCGGACAGACGCTTGTCCGTTTTCATTGCGTTCGCGCGGATCGACGGCGATCTGCTTTACGCCGAAGCGGCCCCCTTGTCCACAGGAAGCGATGACCAATCCCGCTCCGTAAACGGGCGACGCGACTGTTCTCAACGGAAATTCTTCGGTGCGCCACTGGAGTTCTCCTGTACGCGGGTCGAGGCCAGTAATACCCATCGCTCCGCTGGCGACAATCAGTAGCGGCGGCGTTCCCGGCTCTTGAATGACAATCGGCGTGGAGTACGACGCCTCGCGGAACGCTCGCCCGCTCGAGACCCAGCGGGTCGTTCCGTTCGCGCGATCGAGGGCCACCACCGCGCTCGGTCCATCTTGGTCATTGGCCAAGATGAGCATGTCCTCAAACAGAATTGGAGACACACCCAAACCGTGTTGGCTTTCGAAGGGACCAAGACTGCGTCGCCAAAGCAGCTCGCCTTGGAAGTCGAACGCGGCGACGCTGTAGCTTTCTTTGTCCGCGAACGTGACGTAGACGCGCTCACCGTCTGTGGCCGGAGTGCTCGAGGCCCAACTGCTGAGATTGTGTTTCTTGCTGCGGTTCATGCCGATCAGGCGCGACCAGCGTTGCTGACCAGTCTTCACGTCCAGGCACACGAGCCAACGAATCGCCCCTTCGTCCTCGGCGGACGTCGCGAACACGGAGTCACCCCAAATGATCGGAGCCGCGTGACCAATGCCGTCAATCGCGACATCCCACTTGTAGTCGCCCGGACTCCAGGAAACGGGAATTCCTTTTTCGGAACTAATCCCGTTTCCGTCCGGTCCGCGAAACTGCGGCCAGTTTTCGGCCTGAGCGACGGACCCCAGCAGACTCACACCACAGATCACGACCATCCCATGAAACAGTCGGCGGCACGCCAGCGTCATGTTGTTTCCTCGTGCGGCCAATTCCAATCCACTGAACCGCTGTTCCTGCGGAAGTCGGACGCAAACGCAGACCGGCCTCACGGGCAAATGTCTTTGGCCGATAATGCATAACATGACCGAACCCAAATGCGAGTGCAAGCCTGCTCTCGGTAAACAGTTTCGTCCGTATGATGCGCGAGGCGGGAGGGTGCAATAGTGTTCGAGCTGAGGCCAGTCGACGGACAGTCTTCCAAGAAACCACAAAAAAAGACCCGGCCGAAGCCGGGTCTCGTTGTGAGTGCCCCAAAGATTTCCGGAGGCCTTCTGGCCAGAACCGGTCAATCGCAGTTGAGAGCATCCAGGAGGTCGGAGCCCAAGACAAAGGCCTCGTTGATCTCCCCCGCAGCCGCCGCGATAATCGTGTCATCGCCTTGGCCACCGGCCAATGTGTCGGTCGAGGATTGTCCGTTAACCAGATCGTCACCCTGGTCGCCGAGGACGATGTCGTTGCCATCGCTGCCCAGCAGCGAGTCATCACCGTCACCGCCCGTGATGATGTCGTTGCCAATGCCACCGTTGACTGTGTCGTCGCCGTCGCCACCGCCCAGCAAGTCGTTGCCCGACTGACCACTAACGAGATCGTCACCGTCTTCGCCGTTGATCGTGTCGTCGCCCGCGCCTCCCAGGATCGAGTCGTTGCCATGATCGCCGCAGATACTGTCGTGGCCGGCGCCGCCGTGGAGGAAGTCGTCGTTACGGCCGCCGTCGATGTGGTCGTTGCCGTCGCCACCGCTGATGCTGTCCAGAGCCGTATCACCCAGCAGCGAGTCGTCCCCCTCGTCACCGGAAATGGTGTCGTTGCCATCATTGCC
>CAYSHJ010000454.1:0-2256 GCA_964430385.1 uncultured Planctomycetaceae bacterium | reverse complement strand
CCGCCCCGCGAGCGAACAAACTGCGCTCTGCCGCCGTCACACCATGAAACGAGCGCGTTCCAAGAAACAACGCCCCATGCTCCTCGCCCAACTAGAAGCCCGCTACACCGCCTCGTTCCAATGACCTGTCGGGCCGTTGTTCCTTTACCCTGGCTCGCTGCAAATCGTCATCAATGTTCGCGTCATAGTCCGCGAAAACGGCCTCTCTTCTTCGAATCAGTTCTTTTTTACTTGGCCTGACATCTTCTGTGGAGTTTTCCGTCTCGCTATGTGATTGAAATGAAAAAGTAATACGCTCTTTGATTCGATCAGCAGCCTCCGACACGACGTTAATTGGAGCCTCAAGCGGCATAAACTCCTTGATGTATTGCTCGACCTCGTCCTCCGTTGGCATACCGGGTTGGTGGCTTGAGCCCTTGAACGTTTGCCGAACCGACTGGCACAGTTCAAGCCGTCTCAGCCAATCACGAACGTCATTCGTTGCGTTGGTGATTTGCTCGGCATTCGAGGCTCTAGCGAAGGCATTGCTGACAAATTCCTCATATTCCACTTTCGAGAGAACAGCACCCAGCCTGTGGACGAGATCGAAATATCGGAGGTTCAGGTGATGCTTCGCCTCTGAGAGCAATCTCAGAAATTCTTCCCGTTTCTCAGCCTTCGATCTCCTTTTGCGGAGCTGCTCGCTGAGGTTCGTTTGGTTGTCGTAATTCTCTGCCAAAACTTGGTCACGAATTCTTAAAGCCGCTTGCCGGACCTCCGTACTGATTTCAACGACTCGTTCTCGTGCTTTGCTGCGGTCGCCAGAAAGAAACTCTTTGAAGTAAGCGATCAGTGCTGACCGCGTCATCCCATTTGGGACATCAAGACTGTGTTCGGATCGCAACCCTAGAATCTCACCAGCTTGAGCGAAGACGAATAGAATCCATGCCAAAGTGTCGCCTTGTACTTTGATCTTTTCGATGAGTTTGTCGTTGGTGAAACGAGAAAAAAAGTCGCTTTCAAATTCACTCAATGGTTCGTCACCAGGCGCAATGAAGATCGGGTGGTCGGGACGAAATAATACTTCACAGTCCCGCTCGAAAGCCGCCCTGGGGTAGTGCTCGCGCAACCAAGCGTGTTCCGCATAGGCTTCGGACAATTTTGCTCGGGCATCGAATCGTTCGTCGCGAGCCGATTCTAATGGAGGGAACCAGCGGGCGTAGGAGGGTATCCCTAGTAGCGATTTCCAATTGACTTCACCAAGCAGCGCTTCAACAGCACGGAACAACTCTAAATCCAGCACGTCATCATCCCGTAGTGGGCTCAAGGATGTGACGTACGTTCGTTTTTGCCGTGTATTTTCTACGGATTCCTTGCGCTGCGCGCGCTTCTCATACATAATTATCAATAATAACCCTACAAACGCAACTGGTGCCATGAATAAAAGTACAACTATACCCTCAACGATGGCATCAAAGAATTTCATGTGGTAGGCTCCCTCAATCGCCATCACCAGTTCATCGAATCTGTATATGTTTTGCCGCGTCCTCAGCGTCGCGTTCTTTGGGTTGGTAATACAACTGCGTCGTGCGGATGTCCGAGTGGCCGGCGAGAGCCTGGACCTGCTCCATCTTCGCTCCGTGCTCCAGAGCGTTGGTGATTGCGGTCTTGCGGAGTGAGTGAACGGCGATGCCTCGGCGACCGATTCGGTCCGGCTCGATGGCGACCTTGCGGCAATACCGTTTGATCATTTTCCGAACGGTGTCGCGAGTGAGTCCACGACTCAAGACAGTCTTGCGATCTTTTGCAATCGCCCGAAACAACGGGCCTTCAAGGTCGTGAGTGATTCCCGCGGCTTCGATCCACTGAAGAACCGCCGCGTCGGCGTCGAGCAACGCCTTTCGCTGTTGCTTGCCACCTTTTTCTTTCACGACCAAGTAATACCGCGTGTCGGTCTTTTCGATGTCGCCAACTCTGGCATTGATCAATGCTGAGCAGCGGCAAGCCGTCAAAAAGTATGTGTAAAGCAACGCATGGTCCCGCAATCCGACCAGCGTGCTGGTGTCCGGCGCGTGTAACAGCCTTTTCGCTTCCAGCTCCGACAGAGCGGGGGTGGTGTTCTTCTCGACACGCGGGCTCGTCACCGATTGAATGTCACCCACTCGTTGCCAATCAATGTAGCCTTTCTTGCCAAACTGTTCGTAGGTGCCACGGATCACTGACAACGCACGGGCTATTGTCGCCCCCTTTTTCCCCGCCCGCAGCATCGCCTCCTGG
>CAYSHJ010000453.1:0-4288 GCA_964430385.1 uncultured Planctomycetaceae bacterium | reverse complement strand
GGATGCAAAATGCCTTGTCAACCGCGTTCCGGTGGTGCGCCTTCGGCGAACCACCGGCTAATTGCTACGACCGCTCCGCGGTCAAAAACGGCGAGCGAACGCGGTTTTCGAGAATCCTTAACGGCGTTGCCCAGCGGGGTGGGCGTCGATCGGCCAACGACTTCTCACGCTGCCCGACGCGCACGCCGTTGGCGTAGCGGTTAAACATCTCACTGATGGCCGCACGAGGTATAGGAATGAGCCGTCGCGAGCGTGTCCCGAGTCTGCTGGCAAGAAGACGCTGCGGGACTTGGACGGCTATGCGAGCGGCCACGGCTTCGGGGTCATCTCCCCGGTGCGGCGTTGAGCCTTCGTCCGATGCACGCACAGGATTTTGCGCGACGCAATTGTGCGTTGATCGCGGCTTCGCCGCATTCGTGTTCTCGAGCGGGCGGACAGTTCAATCGAAAATCAAAAATCGGCAATCGAAAATCCGCTTCGGATGTACGCCGGCGTTCCGTCGCCCACCGGTGGGAGCCGCCAGCCGCCGAGGGGGAATCCCGACGGTTGGCGGTCCCAGGCTCTGCACTTACAGTCTCAAGCAGACACTCCCAGGTTCAACAAGAAGTTCGCACCCAGCGACAGCAGCGAGAATGCTTCGTTGATCTCGGCCGGGTCCGCCACGATGTAGTCGGCGCCTTGATTGCCGGCCACTGTGTCGGTTCCACCCTGCCCGTTGATGCTGTCGTCTCCGTCGCGTCCCAAGATCAAATCGCGGTCGGCACCCCCCAGCAGCGTGTCGTTGCCGTCGCCGCCAATCAGGGTGTCATCGCCGCCATCGGCGTTGACGTAATCGCTGCCGTCCCCTCCCGCAATGGCATCGTTGCCGAGACCAGACAGGATGGTATCGTTGCCGTCACCGCCGCTGATCGTGTCATTTCCATCGCCGCCATTGATGTTGTCGGCGCCGTGATCGCCGAGGATGCGATCGTCGCCGCTGTTACCAATCAGCGAGTCGTTATCGCGACCACCGTCCAGCGTGTCATTGCCTGAGCCTCCGGCCAGCATGTCTTGGCCAACCGATCCCAGCAGCAAATCATTGCCGGCCATGCCGTTGAGCTCGTCATCGCCGGTGCCACCGTTGAGCGTGTCGTTTCCGTCGTCCCCCTTCAGCGTGTCATTGCCCAGGCCGCCGATCACGCTGTCGTCGCCCGCTTGACCATTCAGGAAGTCGAATCCGTCGCCACCATCGATCGAGTCATTTCCCAGGCCACCGTAAATCTCGTCGATGCCAGTCTCTCCCAGGATCGTGTCATCGCCGTTCAAGCCGCTCAATGAATCGTTTCCGGCTCCTCCGTTGATCGTGTCCTTACCGTTTGACCCGAGGATCGTGTCGTTGCCGATTCCGCCGAGCAGCGCCAATCGGACACCACCCAGATTCGCACCCACGGCCGTCACCAAGTCATCACCGCTTCCACCATCGACGGCGAGCACTAGCGGGAGAACTAAATTGACATTCCCCACGGTGAGCGTGTCGTTTCCGCCCAATCCATTCACCACGACACTCATCACGGCACCTGGATGAGCAACCCTCAAGATTCCGCCGCTGCCAAAGGTCACCGTCAAAAGATCCTTTTCTTGACCGACCGTGACAAGGTCGACGCCGTTCGTACCCAAGACCGAAGTCGTGTCGAGACCGCTGTTCCCTGACACAGTGTCATTGCCGGCGGACGTTTTTCGCCAAATGTAAGTGTCGTTATCCGCATCACCAAACAGCAGATCGGCACCTCCTTGGCCATCCAGCGTGTCGAAGCCGAACCCACCCGACAGCGTATCGAGGCCCGCTCCACCGAACAGCGAGTCATCATTGCACTCGCCGAACAAGCGATCGTTGCCTCCCTGGCCGTTCAATGTGTCAAGGCCGTCCGACCCATTTAACGTGTCATTCCCGTCACCTCCCAACATCAAGTCGCCAGGGTCGCTCTGCGACGTGAAGGCCGAGGTGGACGCCGTGCCGGTGAAGGCCTCGGTCAATCGGGCGACATAAGTATCCGTGGTTGAAGTGCCGTCCGGGTTATCGCCCGTCGAATTCGAGTTGTCCGCCCAAGCGGCGAGGATGATTCCGTTTGCCACCGTGATCCCCGTGTAGTTCCCCAACAAGGCGCCCGTGATTGAGTTCGTGAAATTCCGAATGGCGTTCGTCGATCCATCGCTTACACGCACGTTCGGCAAAAGCGACGTGCCTCCGTCGTAGCTCGCCGTGACGAAGTACTCCACGTCCGTATTCACGCCGGTCAGACTTCCGAAGAACCCGATCGTGCTTCCGATGTCGGTATCCGCCGAGCCGCCGAAGAAGTCATTGCGGGCGTCGTACCAGCCAATCACGACGACACCGTTGCTCTGATCCACGGCCAGCGATGGATGAAACTGACTGTTGAATCCCAGGTCGTCATTGACGCGCACCGGATCGCTAAACGTCGTGCCATTGTTGTCCGAGAAGCGGAGGAAAATATCCATGTTGTCGCTCTCGTTGGCCTGTTCATCGACATAGACCAGGTACAAGCGACCGTCGTTGGGACCACCACTGCGGTCGTACGCCACGAGCGGGCTGGCATACGCCTGCTCGTCAGGTGGTGACGGAATGAGGAACGTAGAAGTGATCGGAACGTTGACGGCGAAGGGATTCAGCGCGGGAATCGAGTCTTGGCTGCCCACGTTCGACGAGGTGATCGTGGTGATTGATGGAAACGCTAATCCTCCGAGTCGACCGTTGTTGTCGAAAGCGAAATTTACGGTGCTGGGGCCTTGGAAGCTCGGATTGTTCAATGGCAGCACTGGAGTCTGCCAGGTCACGGCCACTTCCCCGTTGGGGCCAACGGTCGCGATCGGGAAGTGGGGTGCGTTGGTGTTCGACACGATGGCTGGAGCCGCGGCCGCAAACTGCGGGACTGGTGTTTGGATGGGAGGCAGGTTCGGAAGGGCCGGCGGAACTTGAGCGCCTTGCATGACAATTGCTTGAGTGGCTCCCACCCCCGTGTGATAGGTCACATAGACGGCATCGAGCGCGAGATTCTGGGCGTCGGGACCGACCGCCACGTTCGGCCGATCATTGCCGTCAGCGTCGCCTGCCAGGATTTGTGGCTGGAACGTTAGCCCGTTATCGCGGCTGATGGCGTAAACGATCGCCGTGGGCCCCGGATCAAGCGTGCCTAAGATCGGCGTCGGCAGATCCCGTTCCGCGACATACGCTATGTGCAGGCTCCCCTGGCGGTCATACGCGATTGAGGCGTGATATCGAGATTCCGGCGTGAACGGGACGTTGAACACGCCATCGAAGAACCGGTCGAAAATGGTCGGGCTAGGATTCCAGCTTCGGCCACCGTCGTTCGACACAAAAACCCCCAGTTCCGGTGCGGGGGTCAAATTGTTGCCGAATAACGCGTTCAAAAACGAAGCCGGCCGATCGTTCGTGACCAAGACCGCATGGAGCGGGTCGATCGGATTGATCGCGATTTGCACCGTATTCTGATCGCCGAATTGACGGGTGGCATTGACGGGATTCGAGGCATTATTGGAAATGTCCACCGTCAAGCTGTTGTTCAAGATCTCGCCCCGTCCAAGGGCCTTGCCAACCTGAGCGTTTTGTAAGTTCGACAGCATGACGGTGTACGACTCGGTCAATTCGGCCAGCGTATCTCCCAGGATCTGGACCGGCAGTGTGATGCTCGTTTCACAGGGTGGAATGGTCAACGTGCCCGCAGCGGCGACCACGTCAGTTCCCGCCGCGTTGACGGCACCGACGGTCGCGGTCCCACCGATCACGACGAAACTGAATGTGATCGGCAGTTCGATCGGATGATCGAGCGTGATCGTGAACGTTGCGATGGAGTTCCCGTTGCTGATCGGAGTGACTGTGCCTTCTACCACGGTGACATCGTTGATGAACAGTGAAGGTGCGGTCCGTTGCACGCTCGCCAGAGAATCGTGGCCGGCTCCCCCATTGATCGTGTCCGAATCGCCTCCGCCGACGACCACATCGTTGCCCGATTGGCCTGCCAAGGTGTCTTGACCGACTCCGCCAAAAATGGAGTCGGCCCCTCCGCCGCCCAACAACGTGTCGTTTCCGTCCGCTCCAATCAGCGTGTCATTTCCGAGTCCACCGTTGATGTTGTCAGCGGCGGAGTCTGGGTTCACCGCGACAAACACCAGCGTGGGAATGCTGCGGCTTCCCAAATTGTCGGCCACCGTGTAGGTGAAGGAGAACGTTTCTCGAGACGTCGTCGGGTCGGGTGTGTAGCGAATGCGTCCA
>CAYSHJ010000452.1:0-8645 GCA_964430385.1 uncultured Planctomycetaceae bacterium | reverse complement strand
CCCGCGACTATCCCAAGAAGGTCAAAGTGCCCAACGCCGAGTTCAAAAGTATCCAACTTCAGCGTCACAACATCTGCCCTCAATGGAACTACACCATCACTCCTAAAAACTCTCGGAAGTAAAAAATGCACAGCCCCTAAGGGAGTCGGCCGCGGCGGACTCGCAAGGACAATTCCACGCCCTTCGATGACTCAGGGCGTGCCACCCAAACTGACCCACTACCCTTTATCGTGGTGCCGGAACTCATTCACTGGCCGGCGTTCCGCCACCAACGGAGTTCGTTGGCTCCGCGCTCGGCACAGGCCACGATGTCGAGGCGGCCATCTTTGTCGAGGTCGGCGAGGATCACGGTGACAGCGTTCGGCCAATTCTGTTTGATGACGTGCTGCTTCCAGGCGTTCTTCGAGTCGCCCGTGTTCTCGAACCAAACGAGTCGGCCTTGAGGGCTCCAGGCGGTGGCGACGACATCTTGATCGCCGTCGTTGTCGAGGTCTCCGGCCACGGCCTCGAACCCTTGCGAAAAATTGGCCGCGATCTGGTGCTTTTTCCATTCGGTTCCAAGGCCCGGCTGGCCGACGTTCTCGTACCAGGCGACTTGATGCGAGTCGGGGGATTGATTGCCAACGCCAGCCGCGATGCCGAACGCCATGATCACATCGAGGTCGCCGTCGCCGTCGATGTCGGCCGGATGCCCGTGAGCCGGAGCGATCGTCGTGGAGTCGATGACCGTCTTCTTCCACGGTTGCGTGGCCGGCTTGCCGGAGTTCGCATACCAGACGATCTGATTGCCGGTTCGCGACGTGCCGAGCAGGTCGGGCTTGCCGTCCCGATTGAAGTCCGCCACGGTGATGGTACGCGTCTCACCGATCATGCCTTCGATCTCGTGCCGAACCCACTCTTCGCCAGAACCGGGACTGCCGACGTTCTCGAACCAATCGAACCGGTTGCCGAACCGCCAACTGGACGCCGCGACGTCCAGATCGCCGTCGGCATCAAGGTCAGCCAGCGCGACATCGTACGAGCCGGGGACTTCCTTCGGGGCACAGACACGATGCAATTTCCACGGCTGAGCAATTGAGTTCTTGCCAGGATTCTCGAACCAGCGGATGTCCCACTTCAGGTTGTCCACGATCACGACGTCGGGCCGGCCGTCGCGATTGATGTCGCCAATCGCATGCCGCTCCAATCGGACCGGCTGGTCTTCTTGAGCTGCATACTTCTGAATGAAGGAGTGTTGGAAATTCCCTTTGCCGTCGTTCAATAGCAAGTAGAGGTTGCTGTTTGGCTCGGCGTCCGAACTGGTCAGATCGAGATCGCCATCCCCGTCGAGATCGGCCGCCGCACAGGCATACGAATACGTGTAATTGCCGAGCAGCCGCTGCTCGGTCAATTTGAGTGGCCCGGCCTCGATGAGTTTCGGAGGCTCGGGGTCCGCAGACGGTTCACCATTTGGAACGAGCAAGGTCGATAACACTTGGGCATACACGCGGTGGCCAAAATCGTTCGGATGATTCACGCCGTTTCCCGTCTGATCCCAGTCCTGTTTGAGTTTCAGGAAACCAGTCCAAACGGCAGTCAGGTCGGCCAGTACGACACCCGGTTCGCAGAGGTTTGCCAGTGCATCGCGATACTCCGGAAACAGCTCCTGCTTGAGCCTGGTCCAATCCCGATTACCGAGCATCGACGCCACGAGGATGAACTCGGCGTCGGGAAGTCGTTGTCGGATCTTGGCGATGACTTCTTTCGTGTTGGCCTGATACTCCGGCGCGGAACGGCCGGCGGAATCGTTCATCCCGAAGGCCACGATCACCAAGTCGGGCTTGGGTTCAACGACCTTGTCGATCATTGTCAGTACCCAGCGCGTGTCGGTGCCACTGACGGAAGGATTCTGAAGCGCCACCTTACCCTGAAATCGCGCTTCAAGATGACGCCGCAACAGCTCTGGATACGCCGGCTGAAACGGCGCACCCTCGGCCCAGCCGGAGGCATTGCAGCCGGCCGAGATGCTGTCTCCCACGACGACAATCGACAGCGGCTGCTTGTTGAGCAGCTTATGAACCGAACGAGGCAAAGCTTTCGCGTCGAACGTCGGCACGGCCGATTTCCACAAGTTCGGCGCATGGGAGTATGTGATGCAGGTCTGCATCTCGGCGTACTCCAGCCGTCCCCCGAAGAATATCTCGGCGTCGCCGTCACGATGCGTCAGCTCGTACTTCTGCGACTTCGCCGGACGACGCAATTCTTGCGGCGTGCGAGACGCGATTCGCGAGTCAGCGGGAAGCACGATCTCGCGAGATTCCGGCTTCCAGACATAGTCCCGACCTTCCTCGTAGGTCACGTCTCCCGCCGAGTTGCGGACGGCCAGCACTTGCCGCATCGGAAAAAGCACCGAGGCTTTCGCCTCACGCGTCTGGGAGTCCCTGATGAACAGGACGGACTCGCCCTCCATGGTGTCCCCTTGCCAGAACGGCCGCATGAGTTCCGGCGCGTATTGCCAAGCAGGCTTCGCTGCCTCTTGGGCTTTGACGCTCAATGCGATCATGAGGAATAAAAAGAAAGGGTACGATGAATTGAAGGAGACGACGAAAGATCGCCTCGCGTGTGCTCGGTCCATTAGTTAGTCGCCTCTTTCAATTCGTCGTAACATTCCTCGTCTCCTGGAATAGTTTAGCCCGTCGGCTTCTTGACCATCAACGTACTTGGATACAATCGACTCGCCAGAAACGAGGCTCGGCGAACATGATCAGTTTGTTTCCAAGATCATCCGTTATTGACGCCCCTTTGACGCGGCGGCAGTGGCTGACGATGTCCGCAGTGTCTTCGGGCAGTCTGGCTCACCTTGTGAATTCGCGAAGATCGCTTGCCAGCCCCGATTCGTCATACCGTTCAACAGCGAAACACTGCATTTACATTTTTCTTTGCGGCGGGCCGTCGCAGCCCGATCTATGGGACATGAAGCCCGACGCTCCCAGC
Organism: uncultured Planctomycetaceae bacterium; assembly: GCA_964430385.1. Classification (GTDB taxonomy): domain Bacteria; phylum Planctomycetota; class Planctomycetia; order Planctomycetales; family Planctomycetaceae; genus CAYSHJ01. The sequence continues at coordinate 5,672 of CAYSHJ010000452.1, read as the reverse complement.
GGCGTGCGCAGCGAATTCCAACCGATTCAGACCAACGTTCCGGGCGTTCATTTTGGCGAGCTGATCCCGCAGGTCGCTCGACACGCGGAAAAGCTGGCTCTGATTCGCTCGCTGACGCATACGGACAACGGCCATGAAGGCGGAATCGTGCGGACGCTGCTCGGCCAGTTGCCTCCGACCGTGGGACAGTTCCACGTCGCGCGCCACGATCATCCGGGACTGGGTGGCATCTTGAAGAAGACGCTCGGCGAGCAGGGACCGTTGCCGGCTTGGGTTGTCTTACCTCGATTCTTCGGCACGAGTTCCCCGGCATATAAGGGTCAGTCCGGCGGTTTCCTCGGTGCCGGTTATGATCCACTGGCATTCGACAAAGCCACCCAAGGCTCCTTGAGTGAAGCACCGCTGCGCGTCGGCTCACTCGAATTGCCCGCCGATGTGAATGACGAACGCCTCTCCGCACGTCGGTCACTGCACCAGACTCTGAGCCGTCCCATCGAAGGGGCCTCACTTGTCCGTGTAGACGAGGTCTTTCAGCAGGCGTACGGTCTGCTGACGTCACCGGAAACTCGCCGCACGTTCGATCTGGAGCCCGAGCCGCCGCACGTGCGCGACCGCTATGGGCGCAACGAGTACGGACAGAGTCTGCTCATGGCGCGGCGGCTGGTCGAAGCGGGCGTTCGCTTCGTGAATGTGTTCTGGACATTTTTCGATGCCAAGGGTTGCCAGTTCAACCTCTGGGACAATCACGGTGTGGAAAACGATGTGTGCGGGATTGATGGACAACTCACCGGTCGCCAGCAATTGACACATCGTTACTGCACGCCGTCGTTCGACCGTTCGTTCTCGGCGTTGCTCGAAGATCTCTCGGAGCGTGGCCTGCTGGACGAGACGTTGGTCGTCGTCGCGGGCGAATTTGGACGCACACCGAGAATCAACAAGACCGCCGGGCGAGATCATTGGGCTCCGTGTTACACGCAATTGCTCGCGGGCGGTGGGATTCGCGGCGGAAGCGTGTGGGGTGCGAGCGACGCTCAAGGAGCGTACGTCAAAGATTCGCCGGTCACGCCCGACGATTTTGCAGCGACCATCCTGTATGCGTTTGGCATCGATCCAGAAACCGCCATCCCCGACAGTACGGGCAGGCCCGTCCGTGTGACCACCGGCCAGCCGGTGACCGCTTTGTTTTGACAGGTAAAGCGACAATTGTTCTGTGTTGCGGCGCCCAGGGAACACGCGGGAAGGTGATCAGACGCGACTAGAACAGCGGCTTGCGGCCCAGCTTGCGGCGGATCACAGCCCATTGGCCGGCGTGCATCGTCCAGTGAGTCCCTTGCAGGCTGAATAGGTCGCCGATCGATCTGACATAGCCACGAAACTCTTCGGGGGGAAGTTGATCGAATTCCGCGTCCGAGACTTTTTCCAAAGCGGCCAACGTGCCGGCTCGCTGCTTGGAGTAGATGTCAAGCAATTCTTGCTTCGAATGAAATGCCTGCGGGTCATCAAGGCTCGATGTTTCAGGCGTATAGCGTTCGACGAATCCTGCGGGCAGAGCGGGCATACTCCCGGGATAGGTGTTATTGACCATTTTGTACTCGGAATGGATCAAGTGGCCCATTTGCCACGCGATGTGGTTGCAGCCGGGGACCGGACGCACGAGCAGTTCGGCGTCACTGAGGTCGGCGAGATACATTCGGACAATGTTGTCCGCTTGCTCGAGATTCAGACGAATAGCTTCGCGAGTGTTCATGCGGTGGCTCCTTCGGCGAAGTAGCCTACGAGCTTCCGCCCGCGACGTCCACGCCACTCAGGCGACGGCCTGCAAGAAATCACGATACAACTCCGCGTAATGCCCATCGGCCGCGAGCAACTCGGCATGCCGACCACGTTCGATGATGCGGCCGTGATTCAGCACAAGCACTTGGTCCGCGTGGCGGATCGTGCTCAGGCGATGAGCGATGATGAAGCTGGTGCGACCGGCGATCAGTTTGAGCAATGCCGTTTGGATGCGAGCTTCGGTGATCGGATCCACGCTGCTGGTAGCTTCGTCGAGGATCAAGATGTGTGGGTCGGCGAGGAGCGCTCGGCAAAAACAGACGAGTTGCCGCTGGCCAAGGGATAGATTGCCGCCCCGCTCGCCGACCTCGGTGTGAAAGCCTTCCGGCAGTGCGGCCAGCAGATCGAAGCAATCGAGACGCTGAGCGGCTTCATAGACCTCGTGATCCGACGCGCTCGGCCGTCCGAAACGGATGTTCTCCAGCACGCTCCCGCTGAACAGAAAATTCTGTTGCGGGACGATCGCAATTTGGTGGTGCAGCGACTCGGTGTCGAGTTGCCGAATCTCAATCCCGTCGATCAGCAATTCGCCGGACCAAGGCAGATAGAACTTCGCGACCAAATTGATAATCGACGTCTTGCCGCTGCCAGTGTGACCGACCAACGCGATGCTCTGCCCCGGCTCGGCGAGGAAGCAGATGTCGTGCAACACCGCGCGACCTTCGTCGTATCCGAACGTCATGTCGCGAAGCTCAACGCGGCCTGAAAACGAAATGGGCTTCGCGGCGTCGGCAGGATCAGTCCACGCCGGCGGAGTGTCGAGCAGTCGGAAGACACGTTCGGCTCCGGCCATCGTGGTCAGGGCTTGGTTGTATTGCGTGCCAAGATGCTGCATCGGGCCGAAGAACAGGTTCGCCATAAAGAAAAACCCGACGAGATCCCCGATGCTCGCACCGGTTGTGGGGGTCAGCACGCGATAGCTGCCGACAATCAGCAACAGGGCCAAGAAGATCTCATTGTTGAGGTCGATCAGCGGCAAGAACGTCGCCTGCGTTTTGTTGACGGTGAAGTTATACGACGCATGATCGGCCACGAGTTCGCGGAACATCTCGGCATTCTTTTCTTGTCGGACGAACGCTTGAGTGACGCGCATGCCGTTGACCGACTCGGCAAGGTTGGCGGTCACGCGACTGAAACTTTCTTGGACGGCTCGATGCGTGACGCTCAGCTTGCGATGAAAGTGGCGATTCAACAACCACAACATCGGTGCGACGCCGAGCACCAGCAGAAACAACACCGGCTCGTGCCACAGCATAAACGTTGCCGAGACGACCATCTGACCCAGCACGACGATCGTGACAAACAGCACGTCTTGCACGCCCATCCGGATGTTCTCGATATCCGAGTTCATGCGGCTGATGATGCGGCCGAGCTTGGTGCGATTGAAAAAACTCATCGGCAACCGCTGCAAGTGCTCGAAGATCGCCTGACGCAAGTCGCGAACCATGACCTCGCCGAATTCCATGGCCCACCGCTGGCGAAAATGAAGTCCGACTTGCAGCAGCAATGCCCAGCTTGCAAACGCGACGAGGCCCCACGCCAGCCCTCGAACATTCCGCTCGGCGATCGGCCCATTGATGACGACCGTCAGAATCCACGTCAGCCCCGGAATCTGAATCGCCCGCAACGGAGCCATGATCATCAAGGCGTTTCGCAATCGGGCGTGCGACCGAGTGAAGTCGAACAGCCGCTTGATCAGCCGCCAATCCAGCGGTTGTGATTCCGTGTCACGCTCGTCTTGTCGCTGATACCGCGTGAGCAAAGCCAGTTCGAATGAGTGCGACATCCGTGTGCGATTCCGAGAAAGGTCCGAGAACGTTTCGTGACGTGACGATTGTGGCCACGAATCGAGTGGCGTCCAGAGCCACCGCAATGAAATCGTCGTCGATGTGCCAGTGATCAGAATGCTACCCGATTTGCGCGCCCATTTTGGGGCGCCGTCACGCCATAGACCTGGGAAGAACCGTCTGGAGAAAATCCCGGCCGCTTAGAGTCTTCATTTGTATTTTATGCGCGCCATGCGCGCAATACGTAGAGTCTTCGTTTGTATTTTATGCGCGCCATGCGCGCAATACGTAGCCGAGTCGCTCCGCGACTCGGATTGAATCGGCGTCGCGGAGCGACGCCGCTACGTTGCGGGCGAAGCCCGCGTTAGGAGAATCCGGGCCTTTGATAGACCTCTCGTGCCCTCGCTGAAGTCGGAAAGCTATTTCGGTCGCATTCCCAAGCGCCTAGAATTTTCGCGCGCCGCAAACGCGTCACGCCGCGAGGTCGTGGAGGTTTTGCGCACGGGCGTTGCGGGCCGCAAGTGCGGAGGTTCACTTGCCGAATCCACAATTGGAACTCCGGAATGCCTTGGGAGACTTGTCATGAACCGCCGCCAAAATGGAGCAAGACGTCCGGCGACCAAATTCGCTCACCTGCAGAAGAAGCTCGACAAGCTCAACGTGCAGAAGAATCTCGATCGGCAATGCTCCGCGAAGACAGACAAACGCCGGCGCGATCCGTGATCAAGACTTAGCCGCTCGACAGCAAGCAGCCGTCTTGCAAACTCGCCGCCAACACTTTTTTGGGGTCGCGTTCGAGCAGAAGTCGGTTCGCATGACGCTCGCGCTCAAGCGGGTTTTCTCGACAGACTGCCAAGAAACTCACCGCAACTCGTCTGCTGCCACGCCCGTGACGGTGTCCCCAGATTGAGAAGCAGTGGACGTGGTTCCCGACGTGGTCACGACTCGCCGTCTCCGATAACCAAGCACGACTTCCCACAGCATAGGCAGCACGGAAACCACGATGATTCCGATCACGATCAACGAAAAGTTGTTCTTCACAATCGGGATATTCCCGATGAAATATCCCAACAGCGTGAAGAACAGCACCCAAACGCAGCCGCCGACGACGTTGTAGACCACAAACTGCCGATAGCCCATTTGCCCGATGCCGGCGACGAACGGCGCGAACGTGCGCACAATCGGCACGAAGCGGGCAATGACGATCGTCTTATTGCCGTAGCGTTCAAAAAAAACATGCGTCTGGTCGAGATGCTTTTTCCGAATCCAGGGAATCCGCTGCGTCGCGAGAAACCGTTCGCCGAACTTGGCACCAATCGCATAATTCACCGCGTCACCCAACACGGCGGCCACAGCGAGTATGACGAGCAGCACCGGCAGCGACAGCGAGTGCCTCGCCGCCAACGCTCCCGCCGCGAACAACAGCGAGTCCCCCGGCAGAAACGGAGTCACCACGAGCCCCGTTTCGCAGAAGACGATCAAAAACAAAATGACGTAGGTCCAATCTCCGATCCGCGCGATCATGTCAAGCAGATGCCGGTCGAAGTGGAGCAGATAGTCCATCAACTGGGTCACAATTTCCACGGTTTGCTCCGTCACGATCCATGTGAGGCAGGTTTTTAGCCGGTCCTGACGTGAGAAACGCGGCTTCCCGATCTTGGACCGCTCACTTGGCCGCCCCCGGCACGGTGACAGGCTTCGCCCGCCCCACCAGTGACAGCGCGTTTCCCTCTTCGCGTCGGGGGCTTGATAACCCATCCATTTATTCGGGTCAAACCCGCCTTGTTCTCCGACCGACGCGGGGCTGGCGCATTCTGGCTCTCCGCCATTCGTGTTCGAACGCAGACATCAGCCGCCGGGAACTCGCCCACGGTTCAGCGAAATCAAACCGTGGGCGAGCGCCCAATGGCTGATTCGACACAAGAATCAACACGACTGCCGGAGAGCCCTCGTTCTTCAATATCACAAGCCAAACAATTCGACAGCCGTGGGTCTCCCTTGCTCATCGCAAACGCTCTGTCTACTGTACTAGCCATCTAGGACAGGAGACGA
>CAYSHJ010000451.1:0-4871 GCA_964430385.1 uncultured Planctomycetaceae bacterium | reverse complement strand
ATCGCGAACTGGTCCGACCGATCGCGGCTCGACTCGCGGCGCAATCGCCAAGCGGCTTGACCGTGATCCAAGTCAACCGCGCCGAGCAGGGCCTGTCGGTCACAACGCAAGAGTTGTCCATCGCCGAACGCATCCCGAATTCCGTGGCCGCGCTCGTCGGCCGGTCCGACTACGACGCCGCGACGTTTCTCGCGGAAACAGGATTGGCCGCGCCCGAAAGTACGATCGGCACTCTTGCCCGTCCCGCAGCAACTGAAACGCAGACGGGCATGAGTGCCCATCCTCCAGACCATGTTCTTGCCGACGCGCTGTCGCGAGCAAAACAATGTTTGTCGCGGCTGCAACAGAACCTCGACCGAGTGCGACCGGCAGACGCGCTTCGCTCCGGTCAATTCAGCCCAGAACATGAACGCTACTTCCTGCTGCGCGAGCGTTGGCTAGCATTGTCCGACGAATGGCAATTCCTGTCCCACGAAGCCGAGCGTCATGCCGCGCGCGGCGACGATACAATGAAAACCACGCGAGCGGGACAACGAACACCGTCTCACGGAAGGACAAAAAGCAATTCCATTCGCAACATTTCTCGTCACGGCAACTTCAGCCGCGAGTTCGCCGCCGACGAAGAAATCGACGACTACCTCAATGAGCAAGCCGCTACGCCAGAGTTGACTGAGTCGGAATCACAACAGCGAGTCGGCCAACTTGTCGCCGACCTGGCCGCACTCAATCAACTCAGCGATCCCGATTTAACGCTGGCCGATTTCGACCAACGCGGCCTCTTAACGCTCACGTTCGCCAGTTCCGAGCACGGAGCGAACTACTTTGACCGCATGAATTGTCAGGCCGAATTCGTACTGAATGACTTCGGTGGAACCATCAAGTGGCTCGACCCTCGGCCAGACATGTTCGGATCCGGCCGGCCAAACCCACCGCCGAACCTGCTGGGAGAACTCGCGTATCTGGTGGAAGGTCCGCTGATCGACCGCTTGTTCGCTTCGCAAATCGGCACTTATGCCATTCGAATTCATGGTGTGTTGAGCTTGCTCCGCATCGGCTGGCTGCCGCTCGGCCCGTCCGATTCCGCGGATGATATGTGGCGAGAAAGACGCGTTCAGGGTCTCGGACTAAGCAATCATTCAATGCTGCCGTTCGGACCGTTGCTCAACGCAGAAATCGAATCGTTTTCGATCGACGCACGTTCCGGGCGGCGCGTTCACCAACATTTGTTCGGTCTGCTGATCTCGTTGTCGATCAGCGACTCGCTGCCGCTGCCGCAGGAGTTCGTCGATGCCTCATAGCTATCGGGTTCCGACGCTGCTCTGGAAAGACGCCGCCGGTTCGTTCTGCGCAGCGATTTGCGAGTGGCAGGATCGTGTCGCGATCGCTCGCACCAGCCGTGAGGCGTTGGAGCAGGTTCGGGATTACCTCGAATGGCGGTATCGCGAACACTCGTGGATCAGCGAACCGGACTTCGCCGACGCGGAGATGGATGTGCTGTGCGTCCCGGTGCGACCGGAGTACGTTGTCACGGCTCGCGATTCGGAACTGTTCAAGCCCCGCCGGAAGCCGCGTAGTCGATTCGACCAATTCACGAATCAGCGCCGCTCGCCGCTCAACGAACCGTACTTGTTGCGAGTTCATGTCGTGCAGGGCCGGCGGTCGAACGGGCAGCGGATCGCCGCGCTGCCGTGGCTGGGAGTGCGGTTCGACTTTCACGAGTCGGACGACTGGAAGCCGCTCGTCACTCAGGCGGTGCAGCAACGGTTGCAAGGAGTCACGCCGCAACAACTCTCACGTTTTGTGCCACCTGACGTTGTACGGTTGGAGAATGTCATCTATTCCAGCCGCTCGCGAGCCGCTCGGCCGACCGACTTGGGCCAGCTTCATCAATTGGCGAAGGTCGCCGACCCACTGGGAGATTCCCAAGTCCGTTCGCAGTTCGGCCGTGCGTGGGAACGTGACAACGACGTGGCCGAACTGACTCGCCGGTTGACGCGTGAAAAGGCGAGCTTGCTGATCGTCGGCGAATCGGGCTGCGGCAAGACGACGGTCCTCGCGGAATCGGCTCGCCAGGCGGAACGTTATTGGGCCGAACAACCGCATGAACCGGACGACGAACGCCGGCCGGCAAAGCGCCGCTTGTGGCAGACCTCCGCCGGTCGCTTGATCGCCGGCATGAAATATCTCGGACAGTGGGAAGAGCGCGTTGAAGAGATCATCAGCGATCTCGAGCTCATCAGTGGTGTGCTCGTCGTCGAGAGCCTGTTGGACTTGGTTCGCACCGGCGACTGCGATCCCAGCGGCAGCATCGGATCGTTTCTGGTGCCGTACCTGCGTCGCGGGCAGTTGCGAATCATTGCCGAGGCGACACCGGCGGAACTTGACGCCTGCCGCCGCTTGCTTCCGGCGTTGGCTGATGCGTTTCAAGTGCTGCCGCTGGCACCGCTGAATGCCGCCTCCTCAGCGCGCGCGTTGCGACACGTTGCCGATCTCGCCGCGCAGTGGCACGAGGTCGTTGTGGCCGATGACGTGCCGGCGGAACTCGACCAACTCTTTCGACGCTTTCAGCCGTATCACGCGCTCCCCGGTCCGGCCGCGCGGTTTCTGCGCGAAACATGCGAATGGGCCGCGCGTGAGAACTCCGAACGGAGGATGGGCACTCTTGCCCGTCCTTCGGTTCCGACAGAAACAGGGACGGGCAAGAGTGCCCATCCTCCGCGCGTCACGACGGAACTCGTCCGCGAACGGTTCTCGAAGCGGACAGGGTTACCAGAGTATTTCTTGCGGGACGATTGCACGCTCGCGCGCGATGACGTGCTGGCAACGTTCCGACAAAACATCGTCGGACAATTCGTCGCCTGCAAGGCGATGGCTGATGTGGTCGTGACCTTCAAAGCGGGACTAAACGATCCGAAACGTCCCCTCGGCGTACTGCTGTTCTGCGGACCAACCGGCGTCGGAAAGACCGAAACGGCGAAGAGTCTCTCGCGGTATTTCTTCGGCGAAACGCGGTTGGTGCGGCTGGATATGAGCGAGTTCTCCAGCCCGTGGGCCGCCGATCGCCTGCTGGCTCAAAGGAGCGGCGAGCCGAGTTCATTCATCCAGCAGATGCGTCAACAACCGTTCGCGGTCGTGCTGCTCGACGAAATTGAGAAGGCTCACCCGGATGTCTTCGACGTGCTGATGAACGTCTTCGACGAGGGCCGTCTGGCCGATCAATATGGCCGCACGACGTACTTTCGCAGCGCGATCATCATCCTCACGTCGAATCTTGGAGCCGGTTCGACCGGCTCACTGGGTTTCGGCACGTCGCCCACTCCTCGATACGACGCGGCGGCGCGCTCGTTCTTTCGGCCTGAGTTCTACAACCGGCTCGATTCGGTCGTGACGTTCGATCCGCTGTCGGCGGAGTCGATCCGCATCATCGCCGAAAAAGAGCTCAACTCGCTCAACGAACGCGAGGGACTGACGAAGGCGCGACGCCGGTTGGTCTGTTCGTCCGCCGTTCTCGAATTTGTCGCTCGAGCCGGCTTCGACCCGAAGTACGGCGCTCGCCCGCTGCAACGCGCGGTCGAACAGATCGTCGCTACTCCGCTGGCCAAATGGCTGCTAGACCATGATGATCTTCGGACGTCGACGATCCGCGCCGAGCTATCGGGGGGACAGGTTGTGTTCGAGACGACCTAGGAGCCTCAATTCCATGAAGGCTGGTTTGTTTAGTGCCTGTCTTTGGTCGTTCCTCGTCTCCGCGACGTCGGCGGGCGAAGTCTTCGCGATTCGCGTCGTTGATGATCAATCTGGGCGGGGCGTGCCACTGGTCGAGTTGAAAACGGTGGCCAATCAGCGGTTCGTCACGGATTCAGCGGGCATCGTTGCGATCCGTGAACCTGAGTTGTTGGGCCAGGCGGTGTTCTTTCACGTCAGTAGCCACGGGTACGAGTTCCCGAAAGACGGTTTCGGCTTTCGCGGCAAGCAGGTCCAAGTCGAACCGGGCGGTGAAGCGACGCTCAAGATCAAGCGGCTTAACATCGCCGAGCGGCTGTATCGCGTCACCGGTGCGGGCATCTATGCCGACAGTGTGCTGCTCGGCGAGAAGCCACCGATTGCACAGCCGCTGTTGAATGCTCAAGTCTCCGGCTCAGATAGCGTCGTCACGGCAATTTATCGCGGCAAATTGCACTGGTTTTGGGGTGACACGAATCGGCCGAAGTATCCCCTCGGCTTATTTCACGTCCCCGGAGCGACTTCGCGATTGCCCTTGTCTTCCGGTTCCCTCGCCCCGCCGGGGAGAGAGTTAGAGAGTGGGAGAGGGGACGTCGACGGCACCGCGCCTCTCATCCGCGACAAAAACAGGGTGCTGCTGCCTGAATTCGGCATCGACCTCGAGTACTTCGTTGGTGACGACGGCTTCGCGAAAGCGATGTGCCAGATGCCGGGCGACGGCCCAACGTGGATCGGCGGCCTCACCGTGTTGAAGGACAACGACGGTCGCGAACGACTCTTCTGCGGCTATGTGAAGGTGCGCGGCTTGCTGGAGGTTTACGAACGCGGCATCGCCGAATTCGACGACGAGCGTCGCGAGTTCGTTCAGCGACAACGCTTCGACAAAGACGTGCCACTCTATCCCGACGGACATCCGCTGCTCCACAAGGTTGACGGTGTCGAGCATGTCTACTTCACCGAAGCCGCCGCCGTGATGCGGGTCCGCGCGACGATCGAGGCGTTTCGCGATCTCAGCCAATACGAAGGCTTCAGTTGCCTCGTTCCCGGCGGGCGTGAGAAGTCGTCACAGGTCGAACGCGACTCCGCCGGCAAAGTCGTTTGGGGATGGAAACGTGACACCGCGCCGATTCGCTGGTCGCTGCAACAGA
>CAYSHJ010000450.1:0-1965 GCA_964430385.1 uncultured Planctomycetaceae bacterium | reverse complement strand
TCACGGCGACGCAGTTACGTTCGGATACAAAGTTCGTACCCAACTTTGACAAGGATTTGCACCTCGCTAACTTCAACACACTGCAAACGCACTAGCCGTCACGCTCCGCGTGACGAGCCGCTCCGGAGGAATCAACGCGAGTGGCGGAGAGCTGGAACTTGGAAGGCTGGCAGCCGAAGCACCGCGTTGCCGCTAAACCCAAGACGACGAAGCCGTTTGACCGCCAGTATTGGAAGCCCGGCTCTGGCAGCGGTATATTGCCGCCCTGCTCGCTTGTTCGGTCCCACCACTGTGGCATCCCGCCGGAGAGATCATGCGGAACGGCATCGCTTGGCTGCACACCGCCGCTCGACATCATCGCTCAGCACGCGGTTCGGCGCTGGTGCTTTTGAGGGGCCTCGCGGTGGCCATGGTCGTCTCGCAAGGCACTCTCGCGGAAGAAAAAGCCGCGAAGCCAGCATCGGACGATGACGCGGTCTCGAACGACTCGCGCTCTGCGGCTCTCGAATCGCAACTTCTCATCGAGCCGACGTCCTTGTCGCTGCGCGGCGACAATCGCCGGCAACAGGTGCTCGTCACACGCTCGGAAGTGGTGGGACGATCGGTCGATGCCACTCGGCAAGCGATGTTGACGACAGCCGACGAGCGCATTGCGAGGGTCGAGGGAACCGTCGTGGTTGGCGTCGCAGACGGGGAGACCGAGTTGATCGTTGCGCTGGGCGAACGGGTGGTGCGCGTGCCGATCAAGGTGAGCGACTCGCAGAAACACCAACCGGTCCACTTTGCCAACGACATCGTGCCGCTGTTCTCCAAGTTGGGTTGCAACGGCGGCGGCTGTCATGGAAAGGCAGCGGGGCAGAACGGGTTCAAGTTGTCGGTGTTCGGTTACGACTTCCAAGCCGATTACGATGCGATTGTGAAAGAAGGTCGCGGCCGGCGGTTATCGCCCGCCGCTCCGAGGCAAAGCTTGCTGCTGGCCAAGGCGACAGCCGCAATCCCTCACGGCGGCGGCTTGCGTGCGGCACGTGGATCGTCGGATGCCGAACTGTTGGCGGCCTGGATCGACCAAGGAATGCCGCTGGGGGCCGATGACGCGCCGCGGTTGACTGAACTTCGAGTCAGCCCGGGCGAGCGAGTTCTGTCTCCCAATTCCGAACAGCAGATTCTGGCCACGGCTGTGTTTTCTGATGGAAGTCTGCGAGATGTGACAGACGCGTCGGCCTACACCAGCAATGCCGCACACGTTGTCGAAGCCACAGCGGGCGGGTTGATCCACACCGGCCAGCTTCCGGGCGAGGCGGCCATCACCGTGAACTACATGGGACAAGTCGCGGCCGTCGCCATTCAAGTACCGCGGCCCAACGCTCCCGCCGCGTACCCGCAACTGCCGGCCAACAATCCCATCGACGAACTGGTCTGGGCCAAGCTTCGCAAGGCGGGGGTTGTCCCTTCTGAACTTTGCGACGACGCCACGTTTCTGCGCCGTGTCTACCTCGACTCGATTGGCACGTTCCCCACGTCGGCGGAGGTGCGAGCGTTTCTTGCCGACAGCGATCCGGCCAAGCGGCGACGTTGGATCGACACGGCGCTCGAGCGCAGCGAATACGCGGACCTGTGGGCGTTGAAGTTCGCCGACATTCTCCTGGTCGATCGCATCAAGTTGGGCGAGCGAGGCTCCTTCGAACTGCACCGCTGGCTACGCGAGCAGTTCGCCGCGAACCGGCCTTACGACGAATGGGTGCGGCAGTTGATCACCGCCTCGGGCAATTCGGGACGCGAAGGGCCGGTCAACTTTTACCGAGCGGTTCGCACTCCCGAAGAGCTGACTCGCAACCTCAGCCAAGCCTTCCTGGGCATCCGTTTGGAATGTGCTCAATGCCACCATCATCCGTTCGAGAAATGGTCGCAACACGATTTCTACGGTTTGGCCGGCTTCTTCAACGGCATCGAGCGTAAGCCGATTCG
>CAYSHJ010000449.1:0-8093 GCA_964430385.1 uncultured Planctomycetaceae bacterium | reverse complement strand
GACGGCCCTGCGGCGATCATTTGTTGAGAACGGATACGTGCTGCTGCGCGATGTCCTCGATCGCCAAGAAGTCTTGTCCGCTCGCGAAGAAGTCTTCACTCGACTGGCCGAGGTAAGCGAGATCCAGCCGCCGCCCGCTGCGGGCATCACCAGTGGCACGAGCCGTCGGCGAGAACTCGCCAGCGACTTGTGTGCGTTCTGGAAATCGGTCAGCGAAGGCGCTGCCCTGCGTCGCGTGACCCACGGGCCGCGGCTGCGGGAACTGACCGGGCTGCTGTTCGACGCGCCCGCTCGGCCGCACGACTATTTGTTCTTGCGGCCGGCACCGGTCGGAAACGCCACGGACCTGCACTACGACTACCCGTTCTTCGCGGGTGGAGCTTCGCAGATCGTCACTTGTTGGCTGCCACTGGGTGAGATCCCGGTCTGCGACGGTCCGTTAGTGGTCGTTGAGCATTCGAATCGGTTTGAGGACCTGATCGGCCCGATGCGATCCGCGCGATTGACGGGTGATCCTCAAGCGTTCGCCGCCGCACAAGACGCGGCCTATCAGTCCGCCGCCACCGACACGCTGGAGTTCGTGCGTTCCCGCCGGACTCGGTTGCTGACGACTCAATTCCAGCCGGGCGACGCGATGATCTTCGGCGGGTTTACGATGCACGGTTCGTTGGACAATCATTCGCCGCTGGGCCGCGTGCGGTTGTCGGTTGATGTGCGGTATCAACCCGCGGCTGACTTGGCCGACGACCGCCGGTTCTTCGGTTTGCATCCGACGGGTGCGAAGGGCGGAAGCTATGGCGAACAAAAAGCCGCGCAACCGTTGGGAACTCCGTGGGTCGCGCGGCAGTAGCGATCACGGATCGCCGCCAGCGCAAGACGTCAAACAAGTTCTTCAATCGGCCGTCCGTCCGGCAATAGTGGAATCGGACGACCGGACTGATCGCTGAATTGAGTGTCGAGCGGCACGCCGAAGAACTGGTAGAGCGTGGCGAGGAAGTCTCCGGCCGTGACCGGGCGGCGTTTTGGTTCTTCACCTTTCGCGTTCGTTTCGCCGACAACCTGGCCCATCTTCAGGCCGCCGCCTGCGAGCAGCAGCGACATGGCTTGGCTCCAGTGCTCGCGGCCGGGACTGCCGTTGACGACGCCGAGCTTCGGCGTATGTGACATCTCGCCGGTGACCAAGAGCAACGTATTGTGCAGACCGCGCGCGTGCAGGTCTTCGATTAACGCGGACACAACCTGGTCGAGCACCGGCAGACGGATTTTCATTTGCTCGAAGATGTTCCAGACGCTGGCGTGGTCGTCCCAGCTAAACGCCTTCTGGCCGGGGACGCAGGGAAAGTCGATCGAGACGACGCGCGTTCCCGCTTCGACCAGTCGCCGAGCCAGCAAACAGCGCTGGCCGATCTCGTGCCGGCCGTAGCGGTCGCGGACCTTCGGGTCTTCGCTGTGAATGTCGAAGGCTCGGCGTGCGGCATCACTCGTCAGAATGTCGAGTGCCTGTTGCTGAAAGGCGTCGAGCGAACTCATCATACCCGATGCATCGGCCGAACGGCGGAAGGCATCGAACTGTTGAATCAGTCCCGACCGGTCGGTCAGCCGCGAGCGATCTGTCGTCGAGACCGCCAATGACGGCGGCTGAAAGTTCGGCGAGTTCGGATCGCCTCCAATCATCATCGCATCGAATCGCGAACCGAGATGCGCCGATCCGTCGTAACGAATGCTCGGCAGACCCACGTACGCCGGCAAGCCCAGCCGACGAGGGCCGAGCATCTTGTTTGCGACCGACCAAGCGAACGGATAGCGAGGCTTGAACGTCGTTTCCGCAATCTCGCCCGGATAGCCGGTGAGCAGCCGATGGGTGGCGCTCACATGCCCCGGCATGTCGTGGTGCAACGAGCGAATCAGCGAGAACCTGTCCGCCAGCGTGGCGAGTAACGGCAGATGTTCGCTGATCTCGATTCCCGGCACGTTTGTCGCGATCGGCTGAAACTCGCCGCGATATTCGGACGGAGCATCCGGCTTGAGGTCGAACGTCTCCATGTGGCTCGCGCCGCCCCACAGCCAGAGCACAATGATCGACTTTGGGCTGGAGGCACTCGTTCCCGCTTGAGCTTCGACTCGTAGCAGATCAGCCAAGCTCAGCCCCGCGAGACCGGCAACACCGCTCCGCACGAACGCTCGGCGGCCGAATGTTCCTTCGCAGCGCGGGGTGGAATTCGTCGCAGGATGTCGCATCGTTTCGACTCCGATAAAAGTTGGCTTCTTGCTTCGGGACAGTCGCCTCAACCAAATAATCCACTAAGGACTCGACCACCCTCGACCAACGCCACGGGGCGGTCTTGTTTGTCACGCAACAGGTGCGCGTGCGGGTCGATGCCGAACGCATGATAAATCGTGCAGGCCAGGTCTTCGCAACTGACGGGATGATCCGCCGGCCACGCGGCATCTTTGTCGGAGCGGCCGAAGGTGACGCCGCCGCGAATGCCGGCTCCCGCCAGCACACACGGAAAACAGTACGTCCAATGATCGCGTCCGTCCTCTTGGCCTCGGTTTTGAAACTTCGGAGTGCGGCCCATTTCTCCGACAGCGATGACCAGCGTCTCGTCGAGCAGGCCCCGAGCTTCAAGGTCATCCAGTAGGGCAGAGAGTCCCAGGTCTAAGCCCGGCAGAAGATGATCTTTCATGACACGAGTCAGGCCGGCGTGCATGTCCCAACTTCCCATCACGTCGCCGCGCACGGCCAGATCCCAGGCGACCGTCACGAATCGCGAACCCGCTTCGAGCATCCGTCGCCCCATCAACAGCGACTGGCCGAACAAGTTGCGTCCGTATTGATCGCGGAGCTTGTCCGGCTCGCGCCGAATGTCGAACGCCGCGCCGACCTTGTCCGAAGTGAGCAGAGCCAACGCCCGCTCGCGCGTGGAGCTGAAATCGCGCACCGCGACGGCATCGTTCAGCGACGCATCCAGCCGACGACGTTGTTCGTCGAACTGTTCGAGCAAACTCTCGCGGCGGTTGAACCGATCGAGCGTCAGTTGCGGCTGCGGATCGAGACCAGCCATACGGAAGTCAAGTTCGTCGTCGGTGCAGGCGCGATAGAACGGATTATCTGCCGCGTTGCGTTTTGAAATGTTTGTGGCCATGCCGTCGTACGCCGAACCAAGCCATCCCGCATACTGCCCATTGATGTTGTAGCCCGCGAAGTGCCCCAGCCGCTTCGGCAAGAAGACGTAGCCGGGAAACGCGGGCGGCTTGCCGGTCGCTCGGCGGTCAAGGTACTCGACGACCGAACCATAACACGGCCAGTCTTTGTCGCTCGCATCGACGTTCGCCGCACCTCGCTCTGCCGGCGGCAGCGGATGCCCGGTTTGGATGTGGTGCGTTCCGTTGTGGTCGTTCAGCGGATGATTAACCGTGCGGATGACGCAGTACTTGTCCGACCGCGCCGCGAGCCTCGGTAAGTACTCGCAAATCCGCAGGTCCGGTGTCCGAGCCGCAATCGGACGATACGGCCCGCGAATGGAACTGGCTGCGTCGGGTTTCATGTCGAACGTTTCGAGTTGGCTCGGCCCGCCATACAGAAACGCGAACAGGACTGACTTCGCCCGTGCTGAGTGACCAGACTGAGCGGACGCGGACTCTGCCGCCACGACCTTCGGCAAGTTCAATCCGAATAAGCCTGTGCCACCGATCTGCAACAGCTCGCGCCGCGCGAGGCCGTCACAAGCTCGGCGAGGATTACTCAGGATCGTCAACATGAGTCACGCCGCCTCTGTCGAGTCCCAACCTACTTGCATGGCTATGGTGGTGCCGGTCGCGGCAACGATGGTTCGTCGAAGGTCATCATTTCCGACATCAATGACAACAATCGCATTGCGCCGTTGATGTCTTCGGTGCCGATTCGTCGCAAGGGAAAGTCCGGCCAATCCAATTTTGGAAGTGCGATTTCGCCGAGCTTTCCGCACTGCACGACGCGGATCAGGGTCTCTTCCCAATGGAGTTCTTTGAAATCCCCTTCTTTCGTCAGAACGCAGCGAAATTCAACGACCTTCGCTTTCAACAAATCCGCGGTCAACCACTTCAAAGTTCGGTTGCCGTTCGACACCTCGACGGGAAGGGCGAACACCCCCACGGCTCGTCGGCGACGCATCAGAGTTTGAAAACCGCCGTTCGCCAAGGCGGGTGATTCCAGAAACAGTCGCAGCACCGACTTCAATTCAGGGGGCGTCAAGCCGAGGTTGGCATTGAACCCAAACCCCAATCCGCCGGACGTCTCGTTGAGTTGAAACGTGATGGTCGGTTGATACTGGTTTCCCGCCAGTTCTAGGATGGCGGATTCTTCTTTGGTGAAAAACCGGCAGCGATCCGCACTATTCTGAAAACCGGCTCGTGGCTGCTTCCCTTTCCAGCACACGGCGCGGAAGTGCGGGCCATCGAACTGATATTGAAGGCGAATGGGCTGGCCATCTTTTGCCAGAAACGAAGCTTCCAGCAGCAATGCATCGGGATCGGACTTGATCAATCGGTTGGTCGCCTCGTCCAGGACCGTGGCACTATCCGCTTCGCTGTGCGAGAGAGTGTCGATCACCGGCAAGAGTCGCTTCGCCAACGCGCCGAACTCCGAATCCGCCTCAAGCTCGACAACTTGCTTCAGTGACCGCTTCCCTTCCGCATCCCGGCCGGCCGAAACCAAACAGCAACCGGACCACAACAGCCAGCGTGCATTGTTCGGTTCCCGCTTCCGCAATTGCTCGGCGATCGGCAGGACAAGATCCCAGCGTCCTTCCCACAGCAATCGCTCGGCCAGGGCCGCTTGCACTCGCGGCTGCTGTTGCTCGTCCGACGAGAGCTGCGTCCACAGCACGCGTTGAATCAACCGAGCCGATTTGTCTTTCCCAAACTCGCTCAGCCGGACGTAACGATCCACGGCGGGGACCGCCTCATCCAAGCCGGCTTCCAACATTGTCTTGGTCTCATCGGGCGCGGCCTCAAATTTCGATTCCAGGAGTCCCGTCAAGCCACCTAACTTGGCGACGCGAGCCGACAGCAAACATTGAATTCCAAATTCATCGATCGCGATCCACGAAGGCCCATACACGCTGAATCCCTGCAAGACCAGTCGGCCGAACCGCGTCAAGAATTGTTCATCCAATTCCGGTTGTTGCTCGAACAACGCCGACAAGTGTTGTCGGAGTTCTTCAGGTTTCGTCCCCGCGACCACATGCCGAGCATAAATGCTGGCGGGATGCTGAAAGAGCAACGCGATCTGCACGCGGTGGATGTCAGCCGGCGGGTCTTGCCGAGATTTGGCCACCAAGCACCAATCAAACATCGCCCGCGCGGCATACGGGTGGTCCGGATACTTTGTCCAAAGTTGCTCCGCCTGCTTTTGGAACTCGCCCCAACGGCTGGGAGAAAACTCTTCGGGAGACCGGTAAGCCACCGCCGGCTCATCGTCCGAATCAACTCGCTTGGGGCTGCGTGTCTGCGACTGCGCCGACGAACTCGCCAGGAAGACGATCGTCCCGAAGACAGCGAAGAAAGTCGCCAATCGCACGGTCGTCATCTCGGCGGCTCCAGTATTCGCGGACGTTTTGAGCGGGATGGCACTAGTCCTCGGTCGGCGAGAATCAGACCAGCCCAGAAATCGGCTGTCCGTGATAAATGTGGTGCGGGCGGTTGAGTTCGTCGTGCCAGGCGGCGGTGTCGGGAATGCCGAGGGCGCGATAGATCGTCGCGGCCATGTCTTCGGGTTTTTGCGGATTGCTGGACGGGTAGGCGCCGAGCTTGTCGGACGAGCCGATCGCCGTCCCACCGCGAACGCCGGCGCCGGCGAAGAAGACGCTCTGCATGGCTCCCCAGTGGTCGCGGCCGGGCTGCGGATAAGACTCGGACAGCAGCGACAGCTTCGGCGTGCGGCCGAACTCGCCGGCCATGACGATCAGCGTGCTATCGAGCAGTCCGCTCGAATGCAGATCGTCGAGGAGCGCACACAGCGCGCGGTCGGTCGGCGGGAAAAGTTTGTTTCGCAGGCGGGCGAAGATGTCGCCGTGAGTGTCCCACGTCTCATTGCTGCCGAGGTTCACTTGGACCAAATTGACTCCCGCCTCGACCAACCGAAACGCCATCAGCAGCGACCAGCCAAAACTATTGCGGCCGTATCGCTCTTGAGTTTGCTGGTCGGCGTTCGTGACATCGAACGCGCGCCGCACGTCGCTCGCGGCCAGCAAAGAGATCGCCGACTGACGGTGCTCATCGTAGCTCTGCGACGTGGCTGATTGCTCGAGCACACCGCGTTGCCGGTCCAATTCACGCAGTAAATCGACACGGCTGTTGACTCGGCCCAGGCTGAGGTCGGGCGAGAGCGCGATGTTGGGAGCTTGATAGATCCGCGAGTCGGCTTCCTTAGGCGCTTTCTTTGTTTCGTTGGCAAATGTGAATTCCGGATAAGCCCCGCGCCAGAACGGATTGCCATACGGCGACGCCTCGATGAAGAACGGATCGCGATGCCGACCCATCAGTCCACCGTAGTTGCCGGGCATGACTCCTCCCGACCAATGCACCAACCGCTCTGGCAGCACAATCGCCGGGGGCAGATTGTGGCTGCGAACCGGCAGCGAGTCGCCGATGACCGATGCCAGCGACGGCCAATCGCTCGGCCGAGGTGTTCGGTCTCCGACGAATCCCGGCGACGGAACGCTACGACCGGTGAGCATGAAGTAATGCCCCAGCGTGTGATCGTTGGTCGAATGCGTCAGCGACCTCAACACGGCCCACCGATCGCTTTGCCGAGCGAGTCCCGGCAGATGCTCGCAGATTTCGATGCCGGGAGTGCTGGTCGCGATCGGGTTGAATTCGCCTCGGACCTCGGCCGGAGCCTCGGGCTTCAAATCAAAACTGTCATGCTGCGACAACCCGCCGGACAGAAAGATGTAAATGCACGACTTCGCGTGGCCGTTCGTAGTCCCGCCTTGAGAAGGCTGCTCTCTGGACTGAGCCTCGCGCAGCCCAGCGAGGTGATTCATCCCCAGCCCGAGCAACCCGACGGCTCCGGCTTGCACTGCTGTGCGTCGCGAAACGAGCGGATGGCGAAGCCCCTGCGAGACGTTCATCGAAAGTCTCCTGAATCAGTGACGCTTATGACAGCAGTCGCGGTGGTCTGACATCCGGACAGTTTAGTTAGAACCAAACCAAGTGGTGCGTCGCGATCTTTTCCAACAACCAATCAGGGCCTTGTCGATCGAGTCCTTCCAGCGCGACCGCGCCGGCAACGCCGTAGTAGTCGGCGCACGACGGTCATATATGAACCGCGATCCCTTTGCCGCGGATTTGCTTGAGGAGATCGCTCGCAGTTCCTTGTTTCGTGAACAGCGGCGATGTCAGTTTGTCGGCCTGAGCCTTCAGGCAAACCTGACCGCCGTCGATTGCGAACCAGACATGGTTGTCCCCCGCCGGCAGTCGAGTGGCGGTCAACAATGCCAGCATCACTCGTGTGGCGTCAGCCGGTCCGTGTGTGATCGCCACGACGTAGCCTTTGCGAGAGTCGCTCGATTCGGCCGCCCCCGTTGTTGCGACCGCTGTGGCCAAGCCAAGTCCGGCCGCGCCGAGCGTTGAGACCCGCAGAAAGTCGGATCGAGACAGCGGCTCCTGTCGTGTCGAGTCCATGTGGTCGCCTCAGCGAGGTTAGTTGCGATCGGGAAATCTGAGCATGCGGAGCATGCCACATTAATCTTCCACACCAGTGTCACGAACGGCCATCCAATCGACAAGGCAAATCTGGAGTGCTGTGGCTCGACACAGCTTTGGAACTTTGGGCAAAGCCCTTTGGAATCCACGTTGTTCAATCCGAATTGCAATTCCAAAGAAAGCCGCTCCGCGGCGATTCCAAAGCGGCGTTGAGCCGCCGCGCGTGCTACCTCCACGAATCACCGGCGTGAAGTTCGATCAACTCCGCGTTCACAACGTCATCCGCCGCGTCGGATCGAGACGTCGCCGCCAGTCAGAGTACGAGGGCGGCTGCGGCGATGTAGCGTTTGTGATTCATGGAGATTTTCCCTCACTTCCTCACTTCCTCACTTCTTCCGCAATAC
>CAYSHJ010000448.1:0-7804 GCA_964430385.1 uncultured Planctomycetaceae bacterium | reverse complement strand
TCCCCGCGCCCGCATCGTGCATCCGTATCCCGACCAGCGGTTGAGCGTCACCTGACCCAAGGCAAGAGCCGTATGAAGTAGTTCTTCAAGTACGGATCCGTGCGGGGGGTGGCCCGAAAGGGCCATCCCTACCGCAACTCTCTTTGTTTTCAGCAATCGGGGTGTTACGCGGCTGAAGGTGGAGAATGCTGAGTGGCCAGCGCGTGTTCGCGAGTTGGAGAACGAACTGCAGCGAGAACGAGACGCGAATCGGCAGTTGCGAGTCGAAACGGAGCGAGTGGAATCCGAAGCGCGGTCGCGGGTCGAGTCGCCGCGGTTGCCCGACGATCCGCCGCTGGCCGCGCACGGCTATGGGTTGAAGATGATGTCGCTGTACGTGAACGTGGCGCGGCGGAACTGCGCGACGCGGCCGCAGTCCTGAAGAAATCGCGGCCCGAAGAGATCACGGCCATCGAGTTTGTTTTCCGGCAGCGTCGCTGTGGCGAGTTTCGCAAACGTGGGCAATAGGTCGAGCGTGCTCGCGATGCGTCCGCTTGTCGGTCCGGCATCAATGCGACTCGGTGCCCAGGCGATGGCCGGGACGCGCACGCCACCCTCCCAGGTCGAAGTCTTGCCGCCACGCAGTGGTCCCGCGCTGCCGCCGTGTTCTGCGCTCATCAACCACGGAGCGTTGTCGCTGGTGAAGAGCACGACGGTGTTCTTCTCGATGCTCTCGGTGTGCAACGTTTCCAGAATGCGACCAACGTGATGGTCGAGTTCTTCGACCACGTCGCCATAGAGACCGCGTGGCGACTTGCCGCGAAACTCCGCCCCGGCATGCAACGCGGTGTGCGGCATGTTTGGGAAGAGGTAGATAACAAACGGCTGCGCTTTCTTCTCGCGAATGAATCGAATGGCCTCGTCGGCGTGCCGAACTGCCGGTCGAATCCGCGCTTCAGCGGCGAGTTCTGTGGATGTTCCCAGCGATCCGGCTCATGCCCGGCGAAATCCCATTTGCCGATCATCGCCGTGGCATAGCCCGCGCGCTGGAGCACTTCCGAAAGCAATGTTTCTCGCGTGTGAGGCACGGGCAGGTGATGCATTTTGTTTCCGACCTCCGCCACTCGCAAGGGATCGCAGCCCGTCGGGCTTGTCGTCGTGTCATTATTTGCCGAACGCGGTCGCTTCCTGACGATCGACTTACTTCGGTAGATCACAGAACACGACTTGCCCGTCGGCGTCGGCGAGTGCGGCGCGCGTGCCGGTCGGCGACAGAGCGACGGCCGTCAAGGTCTTGCTGCTCGTGCGGACGCGGCAGATTTCTTGACCGGTTGTCAGGTCGAGCCAGACAGCATCTTGAGGCACCTCCGAGCGTGGGCCGATGGACGGTTCGGCGATTGTCAGCGCACGGCGACCGTCGGGCGAAATCGCCAGAGATCGTGAACCGGGAGCGTATGGGCCGAAGCAGAATCGTTCGGTCTGATTCGACCAGTCCCAAACACGGACGAAATCAAACGCGGCTTGCGGATCAGCGGTCGCAACGGATTGATCGGGCGATTCGGCATTCGGTCGCGGCAGCGTTTCCGGTCGCGGCAGCGTTTCGGTCGTGCGAGTCAGTAACCAGCGACCGTCATCTGACGCGGCCAGCGCAGTGATCACTCCGAGGCCGCACGACAGCCGAGTCAACTCGCGGCCCGATTCGGAATCGAGCGACATGATCAGCGACGAATTCGACTCAGCGTCCAGCGCGACGAAGATCAATGAACCGGTCAGTGTTTGACACACCGCCAGCGCGCGGATCAGTGTCGAGCCGAGTATCGGCTTCTCGGGTGATGTGCGGGCGATGACGCCATCGACGGCCACGCGAGTCAGTCCGTTGCGGCCGGCGGCCAACACGGCGCGATCACGGCCGGACGAAGTCACCAGTGCGGCGTCGAAGTGCAGCGCAAACGGCTCGCGGAAATCGATTGGGCCGAGAGTTCCACTGCGAGTGTCCCACACGATCAGCGTGCCCGCCTCTTCGCGAGCCGATGCCAGCACGACCACACGGCGCGAGTCCTGCAAAAACACGAGCAGTCTCGGCCGCACCGGCAACCGTTCCGATTGTTTCACGAGTTGTCCCGTGTGTGCGTTCCACAATCGCAACGACGTATCGCCCGCTCCCTTCAACGACGAGGACGCTCCGCCCCCGGACAGCAGCCAGTTGCCGTCGGGGGAAAAAGCCAAGGCGGAGACACCGTCTTGATGAGCCTGCAATGTGGTCGCTCGCGCCTGCGGCTGAAACCGAGCGATCGCAATCGCCAGCAACACCGCCAGAGTTCCGACGATCGTCAATGCCGCGGCTCGGCGTCCGCGCGGCAACGCGGCTTTTCTCGCCACGTTCGCCAAAGCGTTCGCTGATAGCGATTCGGCCGACGCTCTGGCGCGCGTGGCGACCTCCGGAGCAGCACCGAGCGCATCGGTCGGCGTGGGGGCAAGACTTCGCGCATCGCCGTTCATCCGGCGAATGCGAGACGATCGCGCCGGCCGAACATTCGTGACAGGTCGAGCGGCATCCGCAGAGACGGCGAAGACCGAGTCCATCGCGGCATCCAAGTCGATCAGCAATTCTTCGACCGACGGATATCGCTCATCAGGACACTTTCGCAGGAGCCGCGTGACGACCGCATCCAACTGCGGATCGACATCGGGAACTAAATCGCGCAGCGGGCGAGGCTCGGTGCAGACGTGATGAATCAGATGACTCGACGGCGTGTCCCCGTCAAACGGCATCTCGCCCGACAGCAGTTGATACAGCAGCACGCCCACCGAATACAAATCGGATCGCGGATCGGCCGGCTGACCCTGAGCCTGTTCCGGCGACATGTACTCGGCCGTCCCCATCACGACGTGATGCTCGGATTGCTCAGGCGGCTTGCTGGTCGAACGAGCCAGGCCAAAATCGGTGAGCATCGCCAAACCATTCTCGCGGTCGATCAGGATGTTCCCCGGCTTGATGTCGCGGTGAACCAACCCCAGCCGATGCGCGGCCGCCAGTCCAAGCAGCACCTGTTGCAGAATGACCAACACTTCGGAAGCAGCGATCGACGGATGGCGATGCAGCCGGTCGGCGAGCGATTCGCCGTTGATCAGCCGCATCGCGTAAAAGTGGCGCCTGGCATCTTCGCCGATGAAATAAATTGGCACGACGTTTGGATGAGCCAGACGCGCGGCGGCCGCAGCCTCGGCCTGAAATCGCTGCACGAAGGTCGGATCGCTGGCCAATCGCTGCGACAAAACTTTGATCGCCACCACGCGATCCAGCGATCGGTCATACGCTCGATAAACCGTACCCATGCCGCCGTGACCGATCTCATCCTGAATCTCAAAATGCCCCAACCGTTCAAACGGCGGACGACGCCCATGAATTCGCGTGTCCGCCTGCAAATCGGAATGCGTGGATTTCGTAGCCACGTTTGCCACAGCGTGGGCTTGTGGCGACTCGGCCCACGCTCGGCCGAGCATGGCGACTTCCGTAGCAGCGCCGAGCGTCTCGTTGAGCAGCTCGATCAACTGACTCGCGGATTCCACGCATTGCAGTTCGTCGTAGCCGATGCAACCGTCGATGACTCGCCGCACACCGGCCGGCACGCGGAAGACAACCCCCGGACTGCTCAGATAGGCCTGAATCGACCGGCCCGTGATCAGTCGGCACAACAACGTTCCGAACTGATACAGATCAATCCGCTCCGGCCCGCTCAAGACCCCGCGACTTGCGAGCAAGCGCCGAGCATCATGGATTTCGGCGGGGACTTCACACGGATGCGAACGCCGCAATTCCGGCGGACAACGTTCCGGATCGGCCAACAATCCACCAAACGCCATTGCGACCGAGTTCACTTCTGCCGTCAGCCAGGCTCGCGGAACGGCCCAATCGACCGCGACCGTATGTATCGAAACATCTCGATGAATCCGGCCTGACCGATGCACCGCCTCCAACTCGCTCGCCAATTCGAGCATCGCCCGCAACACAACCTCCACCGCAACAGTGCTCGGATCGACGTGTTGAGTGGTGACTTGGCTCATTGTCGTAACCCTGAGATCTAACCCGCGGCTCGTTCTGACAAATACTCCCGCACGTTCTTCATGATGGCGGTCATCGATTCGACTTCTCGTTCGCGGAGCGGTTCGGCATTGAAGTCGGCATACGAATGTCGCAGCGCCACTTCGAGCCCGCCGTTGCGTTCCAGAAAATCGCCCAGGCGATTCCATTCGTGCAGGAATTCCTCGGCCCCCGCATCCTTCCCGGAATATCGCAAGACATGCCAGCGGACCAGTTCTCGCAGCCGATGTTCCAAACGGCTGCGCGCGTGCCGGAAGTAGTTGTCCACATCGTCGATCTTCAAACTCAATGCGTCCGAAATCTCTTTGACCGACAGTCCCTCGCAGACTCGACCGAACAGCACGCGAAAATAGTTCCCCCGCCCTTCACGGTGATAATCGTCGAGCAACGATTCGACTGCCGATTGCATCAATTCCTCGGCCCAGGCTTGATAGAACGCATCCGCCTCGTCGCCTGGGATCGACTCGTCGCACAGTTCGTCGATCCGTCCCAGCACGCTCATTTCTTTGAGGTATTCCCGCAGATGATGCCCTTCGCGCGTTTGCCGGCGAGTGTGATTCGCGAGCGCTCGCCGCACGATGCTGCACAGCAGCGTTCGCAGCCGAGCTCGTCGATCGCCGACCCAGCGTTCGAGCAGCCCGTTGCGGATCAGCACTTCCAACGTCACCGCCGCAATGTCTTCCGCGTCGATCAGACTCAGCCGCCCCCAGCGCGCCGCGAATCGACACAACGGTCGCCAATAGTCCGCCAGGAACAACGCCCAGTCCTCTTCCGCCGCCCCCGTCGCCAGTCGCTGAATCAACGTGTATCGCGTCGTGGGAAAACTCATGGCAAGTCCATCCAGCTCCCCGACAACCGAAAGCTCGTATCAATCGCCGTCGTGGCGGATGCGTCTCGCATCTGACCAGCGCCATGCTCTGACACTCGCCGATCCTCGGCCGGTAGCTCCACTTGCCGAACCGGTGCCCGGCCTTCCGGCAATCCGCGATCGCCCACAAACATCGTGACCGCACCGGCGACGGTCTGACCACTGACGCGAGTGACGCGGAACCGCGCGGTATCGACACCGCTGAAGCCGGGGTCCGCCGAGTATCGAAACGAACCGGGAACCTCCGTCGCAGAAACTTGTCCGTGCTGCGGCGGCACGTCGAATTCAATGCGGACCACCGGGTCCGCCGCGCGGCTCGCAGGGCCGAAGTCTTTCAAGTCAAAGTGCTGATCGGGAGCCACGATCAGCGAGTACGCGGCCAACTCTTCAACCAGCCCGTTATGCAGCGCCCAGCGCGGCCGCTTCGAATCGATCATCACCGGAGTCGAATCGAAAACTGGTTGCACGACCGGAGCGATCGGGGATGTCCCGCCACCCGATCCAGTCAACAGCGCGAGCAACGCGCGAGCCGCGGTGTCGAGCGACGCCAACACCGTTTCGACCACCGCAATCAACGGCGCGGCTGCCGCCTGAAGTCCCGCCGCCGGCAAAATCACGACCGCCGTCAAATCGTCCAGCCCGGCCGAGTTCGACGCATCGATGACTGCGAACAAATCCGCAGGATCGAAAGAAGCCGGCGGCGATTCCCCAGAAACAACGGCGCTCGAAATACCGACCGACTTCGCCCCTGAAGTCGATTCGTCAGAGATCGAATCCGCAAATGATCGAGCCGACGTCATCGTCAACTCGCGGCCGAAGTCCACATCGTCAAAGTCGGTCCACTCACCGCGAACGGCCGCCGGCGAGTTCGCCAAATCCACCGAACTCGTGGCCAAGTTCCGCTGACTGGAAAATTCTTCCACCGATCCCGCCGACGCGAAGGTCGTGACGGACAGACGATTCACGGTCCCGGCTGAAACGAAAATCGGCAAACCGGCCGGGCGTGTCTCCGCTGACATCAGCGTGAAATCGGGAAGACTCGAATCGGATGCGACATCTGTTCGAGACACAAAATCCGGAGGCATGTCATGGGCCAACTCGACGTCGTTCACCATTCCGATGGTGATCGTCACCAACCGCGCGGGCACTTTGCTCTGGTCCGCGGCATCCAATTCAATCGTGACGACGAGCTGCAATTCGGTCGTCGCGAACTCCTCGGCAGGAACCGGCCGAGCCAAGGTGTCATGCCATTTGGATTGAGCGTCAACTCGCAGATTGAACGTGATCGAGGGGGAACCTGCGTCCCTTGGCGACAGCTCATCAACGGATGCTGCCGCCGCTTCGCTGGCTGTGATCGCGAGCAACCCCAACACCGCCTCGGCAGGCAACAGAAACGTCAGCGACGAACCGGAACCCAACAGAACCGCCCACGATTCTCCCTGATCTGGTGAGTCGGCAACGCCCGACAACAGCGTTCGGTCTTCGAGAATCTCGGCAGCTGAAAAGGTGTCAGGAACCGTTATTGGACTGATTGCGGCTGGTTTGATAGCTTCCGGCCATCATCGGACGAGCCAAGTGCGCAGATGACGGTGGGATGGTCTTTCATGTCCTCAATCGGGCGCATGCGCGTGCGACGATTTTCGAAAAGCCGGAAGATTACGCGGCATTCGAGCGCGTGTTGTCCACGCCAATGGCGGCAACACGTCAATCAACCGCAGATGGATGCCGAGGTTTCCGCGAAAGCGTGACTTGGCCGATTCGGCTTCAGAACACGACTTCTCGCCCGCTTGCTGCGCGACTTGAGCCACTTCATCCAACAAAATCCCGGCTTGCTCCAGAGTTCGTCCGTGCGTTTCCATCGTTCCTGAACTTTTGCCACAGTTCGCTCCATGCGCCGCCAAAGTGCTTCGCCGGTAAGATGAAACGGAAGCATCGTGATAATTTCACCTCTGTCATTGTCCGCCCGCGGTTTCCGCAACGCGCGAGTCAGCGGACCACAATCTAACACAAGACGGTTCGGATCGGTCTATGTGCGGTGGTCATTACCATTCAAGCGGTGGTGGCAGTTGGTCTTCAGGCCAAAACGAATTACCATTCGTGGAGACAAGAAGGTTATGATGCTTTGCGTCGTTTCACTCTTCGCCAGCCGTCGTCCGAGCGTCTGACGACTTTAACGGCAACGAAAAGGGCCAGTTCATGTTGCATCTGGGACGCACGTTGGTTCGTAACTGTCAAGCGGTGACTCGTCGCGAACTGCTGCAAGTCGGAGCCTGCTCGGCACTCGGACTAGGTCTGGAGCAGTGGCTGGCCGGGCAGTCACACGCGGCGGGACGTCCGGCGACCGTCAAGTCGGTGATGCTGCTCTGGCTGTGGGGCGGCCCCAGTCATCACGAAACGTGGGATCCGAAGCCGAACGCTCCGTCCAAGATTCGCGGGCCGTATTCGCCGATCGCCACGTCCGTGCCGGGAGCTTACATCTGCGAGCTGCTGCCGCAGACCGCGCGGGCCATGCACAAGTTCTGCATCATCCGCAGCATGGCTCACGACATGAAGGACCATAATCAAGGTGGCACGGTTTCGCTGACGGGCAGTACGAACGGTTCGCAGGCGTCGGGCGCGGTGCCGTTTCCGGGCCGCGTCCGTCCGAGCATGGGTTCCTTGGTGTCGTATCTCAGTCGGCAGCGAGCGACCGACTGGCCGGCGTTTACGGTGATCGGACCGAATTGCAAAGTCAGCGGTGCCGACCTGCGAGGCCAGACCTCCGGCGCACTCGGTGCCGCGCATGATCCGTTTCGACTGGCGAGTTGGTCGATTGACGCCGGCTTCCAAGCTCCGCCGTCGATTCAACCGCTGGG
>CAYSHJ010000447.1:0-4650 GCA_964430385.1 uncultured Planctomycetaceae bacterium | reverse complement strand
ATCTGTACCAATGACAACCTCACTGTCTGATGAGTCCAACGCTGAGCCGAACATGACACCCATTTTGGATATGGTGTTTCAGCTCATCACGTTCTTCATGTTGGTCGTAAATTTCAAAGGCGCGGCGTTGGATCAGTCGCTTCAGTTACCGGTCCTCGGCAGCGCTCAGCCGGTGGACTCCGCGGAGGGAGAATCGTTGCTGGTGCTGAACATCGACACCAATGGATCGCTGAAACTTTATGGGGCGGCCCAGGAGACTGCGGACTACATCAAATCCGAAGCCCGAGCGGCGTACCGCGCGGCCTCGAATGTGAATCCGAACCTGAAGGCTGGCGACGGCCTCCCCACGACGGTGGTGGTCCGAGCTGATCGGACGACTCCCGTGCAAGCCGTCAATGACATCGTGGCCATGTGCCAGAAGCATGGCTTTCGGAACTTCTCGTTTCGAGCCATGAATCGGCCGGAGGGTGAGTGACATGCGCCGTCGCCGACGTCGGAGCAGCGATCAAGTCGAATTGAATCTGGCGGCCATGCTCGACATGGCCTTTCAGTTGTTGGCGTTTTTCATCCTGACGTTTCGTCCGGCGTCCGTGGAAGTCGAACTGCGAATGAACCTGCCGAATCAGGCGGTTTTGGCGATCATGGACGCACCAGAATCCGTGCCCTCGACCACGGCCAGCAGTTCGACACCCGTGGTCGCCGCGATTCCGATCTTTGTGGAAGCCTTTCCCGGCGGGCAGGTATCCGCGATTCGCTTGGGTCAGCGGCCGATCTTTTCTGGTCCCACCAGTGATGCGAAACTCGGCCTGCTGTCGCGAGAATTGGGATTGATCGTCTCGCTACCGGGTGGCCTCATGAAGGTTCAAATCAACGTTGCCGGTCAACTCGGTTACGAAGAGTTCATGAAAATCGTGGATGTGTGTTTGCGGCAGAAGCTGGCTAACGGCGAACCGCTGCGAGACGTCAGTTATCAGATTCTTCCGAAGTGAGACGGAAAGAAAGGGTCGAAAGTCCCATGTCGCGTTTCTCTCGACATCCGTCGGCTCGGCCGTTCGGCGCACGAGGGACGCCTCGTTTGTGGACTTCACTGATCATGTTGGCCATCGTAGGGTTGGTGTACTTTCAGGCTCGCAACCCGCACAACTGGCGCTGGCTGACGGCTGATGATAGGGCAGTTCCTCAGGCGGCCCGCGCGACGAGGAATCCGTCACCGCGCTGGAAGGAAACTCGGATCAGCGCACAGAACGACCAAGACTCGGAAGAACTCGCCGCCGGCCGCATGCAGCTTGACGCAGTCATCGATAAGAGGCCGCTGGAAAAGTTGGACATGCCCGCTTACTGGCGGTTGCTGAAATGGGCACGGTCGCAGTCGTTCGAGGAACTGGAAGGCCGCGCGAAGCGAGACGTGGTCTACGCGCAGTTGTCCCAACGGCCGGAGAAGTATCGCGGACAATTAATCCGGCTTCGTCTGCACGTGCGACGGATCGTGAAACACGATGACGTTCCCGCAAACACGGCCGATGTCGGAGATGTCTTTGAGCTATGGGGATTCACCGATGAGTCGAAATCGCAGCCCTACGCCGTGATCTGCCCCGAAATGCCCGACTGGTTCCGGACGGGCGGCGATGTCGAGGAAGAATGCGTCTTTGTCGGATATTTCTTCAAGCGCATGGCCCATGACGCGCTCAATACCCAGCGGGCGTCACCCATTCTGATTGGGCGCCTCCGTCCGATTTCCATTCCGACATCCACGCAACGTACTCCCGCCAGGACGTCGACACTCGATATTATCGTGGTCACAATCGTCCTGGGAATCCTGGCCTTCGGCATCTGGAGACTGCTCACGATTCGCCGCCGAGCCTCACGAACCGCCGGCGCTTCGTCGCAGCGCGAGGATGTGATCGAATCTTGGCTCCGCGAACCGGCCAACGGTGGCGAGGTCGCCGCACCGATCCCTGTCTCCGCCACGAATCCGATGGCCGAATCGAAAGGCTCCTCCGCGATGAACAGCCAGAATTCAGGCACTTCGGAATTCGGAATGGGCCGGCCTGATGGTTGTTCCTGACCCCGGGCGGTGGGAGAATCCGTATGCGTCACATTCTGCCGCGTCTCTTTGGTTTCATGACCTCTTTGCTGCTCGGCAAGATCGAACGGCCAATTCGCTGCTGTGGCCGGTCGCGAAGCAAGTGCTGTGTTTGGGCTTATCCGCAAATCGGCGAATTCTGCGAGAACCGACTCAAGAAACTGGAACGCGTCGGGCAGCAGGCTGCGGAATTGGAACTGACGGATCTGCCAGATAAGCCGGCGTCGGTGCTAGCGGCTCGTGGGGGAGTGCTGTTGATCGACTTCTGGGCGACGAATTGTCCGCCCTGTTTGGCAGAGTTCCCAAAGCTCTAGCAGTCATATGCCGACTATCACCAGAAGGGGTTTGTTCAAGTCGATCTGAAGGGCAACGACCTGCGACAAGCGGTGGAGCGCTGCCTGAAGGAAAAGGGACCGCAGCCATGAAGCCGGTCGAACACGCGGTACGGACTTACGACGGCATCGAACTGCTCGTCCGCCGTTACGTTCCCGCCGAGCCGACCGACGACGCTCGAACGCTGGTCATCGTTCACGGAGCGAGCGAGCATGGCGCACGCTACGATCACGTTGCTCAACTCTTCGCCACCTGCGGCTGGTCGGTGCTCGTCGGCGACAACCGAGGCCACGGGCGCTCGGGCGGGGTCGCGATGCACGTCCGCCACTTCGAGGATTACCTTCGCGACCTCGATTCCATCTGTCAGTACTTCGAACTGCGGCCAACGCACAC
The DNA here is from genome assembly GCA_964430385.1 of uncultured Planctomycetaceae bacterium. Lineage (GTDB taxonomy): Bacteria > Planctomycetota > Planctomycetia > Planctomycetales > Planctomycetaceae > CAYSHJ01. Next base: position 1,841 of record CAYSHJ010000447.1, on the reverse strand, counting down.
GGCGATGCTCGGCCACAGCTTCGGCAGTTTGATTTGTGCCCGCTTCGCGGAAACGAGGCCGGACAAACTGGCCGCCTTGGTGATGATGGCTCCGCTGCTGCGACTCAAAGTGCCGGTGAACCCGCTGGTCATCGGCTGGGGAAAGCTGGTGTCGTTCCTCGCACCAACGGTCCGCTTCGAAAGTCGAGTCGATCCGAAACTTACGACGCGCGATCCCATCAGGCTGGCCGAACGGGATGTCGATGCCTCGATTCATCGCACCGTAACGTGCGGCTGGTTCTTCGAAATGAAAGCCGCCTTGCGAGACGTTCGGGATGATGTCGATGCGCTGCGGGTACCACTGCTGATGCTGCAAGGCGGAGCAGATCAGGTCGTCGATCCCGAATGCGTCCGGCCGTGGCTCGACACGGTCCGGTCGTCGGACAAAGAACTGCTGTGGCTCCCCGACCACTTCCACGAACTGCACAACGAACCGGACTGGCACTCGACGATGTCGCAGGTCGTCAATTGGCTGGACGAGCGGCTGAAGCCAAAACCCGCGCGGTCACAACACGGCGAATGCACGCTGTTGTAGTGGAATTGTGTCGTAGCTGAACTCGCAAGAGTTCAGACTGCGGCCCCCGATGCTGGGTCGTGGGTCAGTTTGGGTGGCACGCCCTGCCAAGGGCGTGGAAAACCGCGACCGTGATGGCCACGCCCTTCGATGACTCAGGGACGTGCCACCCAAACTGACCCACGACCCGATGCTGAATTCGTGCAAATTCAGCTACGCCACTCGTTGTAGTTCAAACAGTTGGTAGTGAAGCCCAGGCTTCGTGATCTCGTGGCCTTCGTAGTCTCGCATGGTCACATGGAAACCGCGCTCGCGAGCAAGGTACCAGAACTGGTGTGCGACACTGCGGCCACCGTCGGCGAGCCAGCAAGTGCCGCGCGGTTCCAACATCACCTCCAACAAATCGAGGATTGGGAGCAGATTGCGTTGCTCGTACAGCAAATCGCAACCGAGGATGATCGGATACATCGTCTGCGGTGGCCGTCGCCAGTCGAGTTCGAAGGTCTCAAGTTTCTCCTGATTCTCCGCCGAAAACCCATTGATCCGCGCGTTGTACCGAGCGACCGCTGTCGCCTTCGGCTCGTAGTCGGTCATCGCGACACGGTGTCCTTTCGCCAATGCCGCGATCCCGACCAACCCCAAGCCGCAGCCGAGTTCAATCACTCGCGAACTCTCCGGCCAATCGGCCAGGAGTACCGCCTTCGCCATGTGAATCGCCGCCGGCCAGAGGTAAGCCCAATACGGCATGTAGTCGTCGTGGCCGTTCGCAACTCGCACGCCCGGATCATCGAGCAACGCATCCGGCCGATCCGGCACCGCCAGCTTGAAGATGCGACCCGCGATCGAATACTGCCGCTCGACCCAACCGCATGGCAACGGCGGCAAGTCGGCCGAATCGAGAGGCAAGCTGACGCAGCCTTCATGTTCCGGATTGATCTCGCGTCGCATCGCGGACGCATCGAATTCCATCATTGCAGCCTCGAACCGGTTTGTTGAAGAACTGGCGAATTGTACTTCCGAGTTTTGCCGGTAGCTTTCGCTCCAGAGACGATACACCGCACGCGGCCGAGTCTGACACTAACCCGAAGCGTAAGCGAGGAACCTGTTACGTCAGCCCTCGCTTACGCTTTTTGAACTTGCCCTGTTTTTCTGGGTCTGGAGTGGCTGGTTGAAACTGTCTGTGTTTTTGGAAGATGGATTTTTAAGGCATTGCTCCGATGTCCAATGGAGCCCGAAGGATTTCTCTGGCCGAGAAGTCTCTGCCAGCACCTGACACGCAATTGGCAGG
>CAYSHJ010000446.1:0-8961 GCA_964430385.1 uncultured Planctomycetaceae bacterium | reverse complement strand
TGGCTTGTTCGGGAGACATGTAGTGCGGCGTGCCGGCGACGATGCCGCTGTGAGTCAAACTCGCATCGTCCGCCGCGCGAGCCAGACCGAAGTCGGTCAAGAGGGCACGTTCGACGCCATTCTCCAGCAAGATGTTCGCCGGCTTCACGTCGCGATGAATCACTCCCTGCGCGTGCGCCGCCGCCAAGCCCGATGCCGCCTGCATTCCGATCCGCAGAATCTCCGCCGCCGTCAACGGCCCGTCCTGCTCGACCCGATCCTGCACCGAACGGCCCGCCACAAATTGCATCACGAGAAAAGGCGTCTTCTGCTCGGACTCGACGTTGTGAATCGCGACGACATGCTCATGCACGACCGCCGCCGCCGCACGAGCCTCGCGAGCGAACCGCTGCCGCGCGACTCCGCTATGAGCCAAGTGCGGCGCGAGCACCTTGATCGCCACCGGACGATTCAGCTCCGTGTCGTACCCCTTGAAGACGACCCCCATGCCCCCCGCACCGATCTCCCGTTCGATCTCGTATCGCCCCAGCCGACCGAGCATCTCCGGATGAGACGGCGGGCTGAGGTACTCGCGGACGTGGTCGATCTTGTTTTCATCGTGACGATCGGCATTGCTCGCACTCGACGCAGGCTGATCGTTCGCAACGCCGCTTCCGCTCAGCAAGTGGCGAGCTTCCGCTTCCTCGTCATCCGAAGCCGCCAGTTGTTGGAGCCGACTCTGACAAGCCGAGCACGATTCGACGTGTGACGAGATGCTCGCGATCTCATCGCTCGCCTCATCGCCAAACAGCAGCGTCTGAAGCTGCTCGTCACCGGCATGTTGGGTTTGAGTGATCATGGCTTTCCTCTGGTAACCACGCTCGCCTAGAGCGTGGGCGGGAATGGCTCGCGACGTCGAATCTCCCATGCTCTTGGCGAGCGTGGCTACGTTGCGCGATCGTGATACGTTTCGTTCTTCTCCAATTGCTTCACCGTCTTGCGCATCCGCGCCAGCACTCGGCAGCGAGCGACCTGCACCGCTCCCTCGCTCATGCCGAGAACCGCCGCCGCTTCGTCAACCGGCCGCTCGTCGATGTAGGTCAGCCGAAACGCGTCCCACGTTCGTGGCTGGACCTCAAGTCGCACACGCTCGGCCGCGAACCGAAACAGCTCGCGTCGATACTCCAGATCGAACTCGCGCGAAGCCTCCGAACCCGAATCGCATTGCTCGTCGAGCAACCGCAGCCAGTCGCTGCCTCCCGAACCGAGCGGCCGATGCTTCCGCCGCGTCAAAAAGTTGATCATCAAATTGCGAGCGATCCGAAACAGCCAATCGCGAAACCGCCCGCGCTCGGCGTCCGGTTCCCAGCGTTCAATGGCACGCGAGACCGCGACCAGCACCTCCTGCACCACGTCGTGAGCATCCGCGTCCTGAAACCCCTTCGCCCGCGCCAGCCGAAACACCAACGGCTGATAAATCTCCACGAACCGATCCCACGCCTCGACATCTTGCCTGTCAGGCAGCCGCAGAATCAGGCTGTTGCGAGTCTCTGGGATCGTGTGTTTCACCGTGCGCCTCACTGACCATGATAAACACACACCACCCGCCATCCCTTTTCACGGATTCCCAAGAAATCCGAGCTTTGCTGAAAATGGCCGACTCAGCACGACTCACCTAGCGCCATCCGCCGCCAGCCTGGCAAGCGTTTCAGCACCTCCGACCGTAGCCAGTTTTGCCTCGAATGTAAGCATGGCCTTCATCGTGGCGAGGTCCGCGTCAGGCAAACACTCCGAGAGTTCGGCGGCTGTCGAATGCGATCTGAGCGCGGCAACCACGACCGGCAGCGGTTCGGCGAATAAGCCGGGAACATCCCCTTCTCCGGAGATGCTGGGTTGAAACGCCAGCCGTTCCAGTGGCGGAATGAATTGGGCATCCACGTCGGCTCGGTTGCCGCGAGCGTCGAGGCGATACCAACCGAATTCCGGCAGATGAACCGCGTTCAAACCGTGCAGGCAAAACACCTTCCCTTCGTCGTTGCAACTGAGTCGCTGATAACAGAGCGCCGTCGGAATCCCGTTGGCCCGCAGCAACGCGGCCAGGAGATGACTCTTCGCGTAACAGAACCCGCTGCCGACTCGAAGCACTTCGGACGCGGAGCAAGTCACCGGTTGCAGACCATGATCGTGCGAATGCTTGATCTCGTCGCGCACCCATTCAAAGCACCGCCGAGCAATCGCCACCGGCCCCTCACAACCGGATGCCAATGACCGGGCGCGGGTGATGACGTCAGGATGTTGCCAGTCGATGACGTCCGTAGACTTCAGGAACTCATTCATCATCGACTCGTTACTTGGAGGGAGCTTCGCTTTCGACAGGAAGATTCATGATCTGCTTTCTTGTGGAATCACGAAAATGTTCGGGTACTGGTGGAATCCGCTAACGACTTACGGAAGACCGAACGTTTTCTCATACACTTTGGCGGACCAAAGGTGGCCCCACGGCCCATCCTTGAGCAACTCGCGACTGAAGCCGCCCTTCGTTCCCGCGACAATACAGGCGACGGGCGCGTCATCCTTGAGGACTGCCACCGATTCACCATCAGCCGCCCAGACGAACGACCAATCATGATTTGTGGGTGCCTGACATCGCGCCGTATCGCTTGCAAATCCTTGAGCCGCTGGCGGTGGTCCCCCGCGATACGACTTGATTGCTGCAGATGGCGGAGCGGGGATGCGATTGAAAACCCAAGCATCTCCGGATGGCTTTCGCGAATTGGGTTCGGTGAGGTAAAGCCACGCCGACGTGCCATCATCTTCGAGGACCGCAAAGCGCCGCGATGAGGGGTGCTGGTCATCCAGAAACAGATTCTCGTCGGACATGGCAACTTTCCTCGCATGAGTTGGGGGGCAACTGGGTGAGACGGTTAGTGGTCATGACCGGCAAAGATCCACATCGGCTCGGTCTGGCCGGCTCGCTCGAGGCCGTTCATGGTGACACCTGCGATGCTTTCAAGACGTCCGTTTTGATGATGAGTTCCTTGCGGAGCATGCTGCAGTCATATCCCGGTCCGAAATCATCCCAACGCACGGTGAGATTCCCGTCCTTGTTGTCCGACAACAAGGTGATCGGATTCCATTTTCCCGACCAACAGGCCTGGAGCCGTGTGCCGGGTGGCAGCTTCGCATCGGCGGGGACGATTTCAGAATCCGTCGGGAGGCCAATCGTCACGGGATAGCTCTTGAGTGGCTTGGGTTTGGGATCGACGCTGCCAGAATCGTTCGCAGCCACTGGAGGTGGCGTCGCAACGGAAGAAGGGACGACGGGGAACTCGCCGAACTGTTTCAGAACTTCCTTTCGGATGATCAGCTCGCTGCGGACCATGCTGCAGTCAAAACCCGCTCCGAACTCATCCCAACGAACATTGATGGACCCGTCTTCGTTTTCGGACAGCGTTGTGATCGGATTCCACTTTCCCGACCAACACGCCTCCAGCCGTGTGCCAGGCGTGAGTTTGGCATTTGGCGGAACAACCACCGAATGCTCCGGCACCGCAATCGACACGAGATAGCTCTTCCGCGGCTTCATCGCGTTGGGATCTTCCGTCACGCCAGGACCGGCGGGCGGCACATTCGTTTGGTTGCTGGTGATAAGGAAACCGACGAGCACCGCAATCGTGAGGACAAGGCTCAGTCCGAGCACCCCCCAGCCGATGGCTTTGTAATTGCCGGGCCGACTTCCGCCGTTCTTGCCAGCCGAGCGAACCGCAGTCGCGTCCGTCTTCGACTTCGCACGCTTCGCCACGTTGCGTTCCGTGGTGTCTCTGTTGCCCCGCACGAAGTGGATGATCACAAGCACGACGCCTGCAATGACACAAAGGAATGTGACGAGTCCTTGCCCGAATCGTTGGCCACGAGCTGCCTCGGAGTTTCCCACGATGGGAAAAACAATGCTCGACACCACAGTGGCAACAACGCCACCGGTGATGAGGAGCAGGCCCTTCATCCACAGGGGCAGGCTCATGAATCCTTCAGGTTTCTTCTTCATGGTGTTCGCCTCAAAAATCCAGGGGAGAGGTTGTTGGCCTACTTTTCGATGTCGACTCGAAAGCGCTGTTGTCGGTATTCGGCATGACCTGTCTCACAGTGTCTTGCCGTCGGCTGGCTGGGATTTTGGCCGATTTGATGCAACGCGCACCAGCCGTTCGATAACCAGTCCGGCAATCAGTGTTAACGCGATCGCGATCGCGGCGTTTTCCCCCAGGCGCGATTGCTTCCAGCCCATGTCGTAGCCCCTGTAGCCTGCCGGTGCAGGCTTTCCGTGGTCCCAGATTTTCGTCAGACATGTGGAAGGCCAGCCATATTCCAAATAAACCTCGTCATCCACATAGGTCTCCGGCGCGACCATCAGCGTCCAGACGTTTTGACCGTCGTTTCCTGGATAGATTTGCCCTCGCCAATTCAGCCAGAAAACACCGGCCAACACCACCGCCATCGCAATCCAAGCGGGGATCGAAAACGGACGAGCCAGCGATCGACATTTTCCGAGCAGGGTCGGTCTCAGCATCCAGACGAGCGACAGAGCTGAAACGCCGATGACAAACCAGTAGGGAAACTCGATCGCGGCGTACGGCGAAATGATCCAATCTGTTTTGTTTTCGAGTCGCGGGTTGATCGCCCCGGCCAAACCCAGCAGTGCGAATTTCACTCCATGCGGGTAGTCCGAATTGCCGCCGATGTAATTTCGCCGTTCCGGATGGAACTCGACTCCGGTTCGTCCCGCATCCCAGATTGCCAGCAGTTGCATCGATTCGCGTGTGGCGGACGGCTGGACGGTCAGTGCGCCGATGCGCAGATTCAATCCGCTGGGAAGTGTTTCTCGATGATGGACGGAGTTTCGAGTGATGCGATAGGCGATCGAACTGATCAGCAATGTCGCCATGATGCACACGATCAAGATCCGCCACGTTGGGAATCGCCGAGACGGCCTTGCGGTGTTGGATGGGTTAGGCATTGGAGTTCCCTTCTGATTGTTCCGACTGCTGGAGTCGCCAAACAGGATACCCAGCATTGAGCGAACAATCCGCTAGATCCTCGGCTCCATTCGCGAAACGATTCAGCCGAAGTCGAGTCATCGGCTCGTTCCAGTTGCAGCGCAAGGTATTCTCCAATGAGCGGCAGTGACGAGTAGACCTCGTATCGGGCCGACATCTGGCAGTTCACGAATCCGGCGGACTTGAGATGAGTCCCCAGTTTACGGCCCACGTTGACGTCACCCCCGTTGCGAGTTTGCGCAGGGCCGTGTACGCAGCCACCGCCGTCGTGAGCACATCCGATGGCGGTGCCAGTACGAAACCCGTCCAATCGGGACTGCTGACTCCGATCACTCCTCCAGGCTTGAGCACGCGCAGCATCTCTCGCAAGGCGCGGACCGGATCGGTCAGGTGCTCCATCAAGGCGTTGCTGAAGACGCGGTCAAAGCTCGCGTCCTCAAACGGCAGCGAGTAGCAATCGGCCTGCTGAAAGTCGGCGTTGCGGATGCCGCGTTCTTTCGCGGCTTCAATCGCTCGCTGAATCTGAGAATCACCGAAGTCGACACCAACAACTCGCCCGTTTCCGATTCTGTCGGCGATGCTGAGCGTGATCGACCCCGGCCCGCAGCCGCAGTCGAGCACCGAGACGCCGGGCATCAGATACAGCAGAAAGAACTCGCCGTGCGATTCGATCGTGCGCCGAGCCATGAACTCGGTCGCGTTAGCTGAATGGCCGGGAGTGTAGGTCGTGGATTTCATTGTGAGAGACTTCTCGAAACAGACACATCGCTCACTGCCAACGTAGCATTCGGGATGATTTAGTGACCGGTACGGTCCGAGCCTCGTGCGTCACGGGGCTCATGCTCGGATTTGCCATCGCTCCCCATTTTGGAATCGCGTTTGAGAAGCTTGTCTCGCATTGATTCCAAATACAGTGGAATGCAGAACGCGAAAAACAGACACAAGCCTGCCATCGCATAACGATCTTCTTGAAGCATCGTGTACGCGGCGAGTGTGGAGAGCACAGCACCGGCAGTTGTTGAGATAGAAAATGACCAGCGACTCATGACAACCTCCTCATTGTTTGCTCGGGGCACCTGCCACACTGACACGTCTGACGACGGCTACAACGTCTTCAGATATTCCAGCACGGCCTTTCTTTGATCGGGCGTCAGTTTGTCGCCGAACGTGTGGCCTTGGTTGCCGCGTCCGGAAAGTGACGTGTTGGTGATGCGACGTTGTTCGTGCGCTGCGGTTCTCTTCGCGGCTTCCGGTTCGAGTCGCGTGATCTTCCAGCCGACTTTTTGCTGGTCGTAGGACTCTTCGTCGGTTTCGAACGAGCGGGTGAAAACTGCCGGTCGTGCCTTGGAGTCAAGCACTTCGGTAATCGTCGGGACGCTGGCGTTGTGGAAGTACGGCGCGGTGGCCCAGACACCGTCGAGCGGCGGGGCCTGATAGCCGCCGTGATTCAGCATTTGGTAAGGCTCACCGTTGGGGCCAGTGTCGCGATACAGCCAGCTCGCCTTGTAGTAATCGCGATCCGAGCTGCCATCGAACGTGGCCAGCGCGGGATCGGTGCCGACTTCGTCAACCGGGACAATTCGGTTCGGGTAGTGCCGATCGGCTCCGTATGTTCCGTGGCACTCGGCGCAATTCTTGACGAAGACGGGCTCGCCGCGCGCGGCCAGCGAGCGGTCGATCGCAAACGGATACTTCGGCGCTTCGAGCGTCAGCAGGTACTCGCGGATATCCGCCAAGACCGCTTCCTGTTGCTTGATGAACTCCGCTCCGTTGTTCGGCGCCAGAAAGAACGACACGCCGGATCGAGTCGAACGCGTATCGGTCAGCCCGCCGTGATACATCGTCTTCTTGAATTTCAGCAGCCACCAGGCCGGAAGGTCATGGCAGAGCTGGTCGCTGAACTTCAACTTCCGCATTGGAGCGAGATTCATCTCAGCGTCGCGAAACTGCAGCAGATAGGTCGTGCCGGCACCGGCTTCAATGATGCCTCGCCCGTTACCCATCTTGAACGGCAGCTTGATCGGCAGCAGTTCGCGAGCCGCCAGGTCTTCCTGCAACGATTGAAAATCGAGCGACGCATTCCCCAGCCCGATCACAGTCTGGCCGGCGATCCTCCCCGCGTGGCATAGCAGGCAATTGTTGCTGAGCACCGGGCCAACCACCGTTTTCAATTTGTTGAGACCAAGCGGAAACTGATCGTCGCGGCGCGTTGACGGATGCAGCCCGTAGCGATCCTGAGCCCGCTTGTCGAAATCCTGCGGCCGATCGGATAGATCCCATCGTTTCCAAATCGTGTTCCACGAGTTCACCGACATGCTCAACGGACTCGCCACCGACCAGACCGCTTCCTTGCCACGCTCGGCCGACGGCGCTGACATCTTCTCAGCGGCAACAGCGGACGCGACGCAACAGGCCAGAGCGACGAGTGTCGTGGTCAACGTGTTGACGCCCATGATCTCATCCTCGTGACTTCACGCTGTGTTGATTGATCGAGACGTGCCGCACATCCATCGCAAATCAACGCCTCCTGACACGTTTGGATTCGCTGACTTCAGTGACGACCCGACCGGCGGCTCCGGTTCATCCGCTTGTTCGATTGCCCGTTTCCGCACGTTGGTTGAGCATCTCGTTGATCGCTGCGAACTTGTAGTTGTAGTGCTTCTTATTCGATGTCCCGACGTAGCGGAGTTTCGGGAGTTGGAGCAGCGGCGAGAGATCGCCATCTTCGACATTTGTTTCCACGAACGAAAAGATATCCAGTTGGTCCATCCCTTCGGTCCACTTCAAGTCCGGCATCGATGCACAGTCGGAGAGCTCTAGTCGGCGCAGGTGGCGCAGGGCAGCAATTGGCTCATAGGACGCGATCTTCTTCGCCTTTGCAAAACTCAGTTCACGAATTTCATTCCGATCCGATTTGAGGACGTCGAGTGATTCCAGCTTTGGCGCGTACGCAACTTCGCAATACCGGAGATCCTCCAGTGTTTCCAACCCAGCCAGCGAGGCAATGCCGGTTTGCGCCAGTTGCAGCCATTCCAACCGCGTCGTATTGGCGATGTCGCTGAGATCGAGCGACCTGGGTTTGAATTGCCATACCCGCAGTTGCCGTAGTTCCTTGCAGCAGTGAACATTGGAATTGTCGATATGCCAATCGCCAACGAACACTTCCAGTTCGGGAAAACAGGAGAAGTCGATTCCGGTGCCGGGCGTTTCCAATCGCAGGCCGCGTAGATTGGAAAGCCCGTCCAAGGGCCGCGTATTGACTCGCTTTTGGTTAACGACCTCCAAATACCGCAGGTTTGAGTGGGCAAGAAAGCTCAAGTCAGCGATGCCAGACACGCGAAGTCCGCTGAACCTGCTTTCCTTATGAAATGCCTCCAGCGCCTGGCTCTGATTCGCTGGAGTGACGCTGACCAGCAACTCGCAGTACGCCGCACGAAACGACCGTTGCGTGAGAAACGAGCTGCACACTTCGGTGCCGTTCAATTGAAATGTGGTCATGTGTAGCCATCCAGAACACCGTGAACCTCAATGAAGCGGTTCACCGATCACGAGGCGACGACATCAAATTGTCTGCCATGAAATCGCCTCCGGTCTTCCCGAGGTGTCCGTAGGTCTTGCGATATTCGGCGCGATCTTCTGGCACCGAAGAGTCGTAGGCCCGACTCGGTGGCAGTTCGCCATTCGGGAATTCCAGAGCGATAAAGGGCCAATTATCAGTAATCGGAGGTCACTCGCGACGGGGGCGTTTGTCTGACTCTCAGTAATCGGAGGTCAGTTTTCGCGCCGCCCTGTTGCGAGACTCTCAGTAATTCAAGGTCACTCTTTGAATCGCTTGGTGGGCGTGTTGTAGTCGTGGGTGGCCAAGAGGAGATGGTTGTGAGGATCCTTCCTTCGCAAAGCGTAAAAACGAATCTGGCCTTTGGTCAGATCG
>CAYSHJ010000445.1:0-1586 GCA_964430385.1 uncultured Planctomycetaceae bacterium | reverse complement strand
TGGGCCGACGAAGCCCGCCGGCGATTGGCCGAAGCGTAGCGTGAATTGCGCCGCGAGAAAAGCTATAAGGCGAGCGGCAGATGATAGTTTACCTGCCGCGAGGTCGTTTGGGCTTGATGGTGATGTCGTATTTGGGAAGTGATTGCGACCGCTCAAGTCGGATGTTCAGACGCTGCATTTCTGTCTTGGGTACGATGACCCCAGTCGGATATTCTCCGTCGAGTCGAGCCACGACTGGGTGTTGGCCTTTCCAATTCATGCGCACCGCACAGGCGCGCACGACATCCCAGCAAGTGAGCAGCACGCCGTTCCACTTCTTCTGCAACGACGACCAGCAGCGTTCGATCGGATTGTACTTGCTGTGATACGGCGGATAGTAAACCAAGCGAATTTCCAGCCCGGACCAGTCGGCGAACGCGATCATGCGTTTGAGAAACTGAGTCCGGGAGCCGGAATTCTTCGGCCCGTTGTCGAGATAGATGACCAAACGCCGAACCTGGCGACATTGCGCGCGCACCGACTGCCACCACCACCGCAGGCAGTCGCCCCAAAAGTCGCTCGTCTCCGCCGTGCCGAACAAGAGGGTCAAAACGCCTGTGGCCAGCATCAGCACGCCAAATGGCACGAGCTTCTCTTTGGCCGGTGGATCGTGATCCCAACCCTTGGTCACGTTACCGTGGCTGTCGGTTCTGGTTTTTTCCCCCCAGCACGTACTCGCCGAGACTGACTTTCGCTTTGGTATCCACCGATATTTCCAGGGTCTGCGGGTCGTCTTTTGCCGCTTCATGCACCGCATGCAGATTGTCGAAGATCGCATCGGTGTCTGCCGTCTTTTTCAGCGGCTTGCCTTTTTGGATGCGCTTGAGTCGATAGTTCATGCGATTGAGAATGTCGCGTATCGTGCGTTCGCTGGGAAGTTCCTCTTCCGAGTAGCCTTTCGCGAGCAGTTCCTGCCGCACTTCGCCCGCCGAAAAGTTCGTGTATTGCCGCGACGACTTCAATTCCGGATCGGACTGCGTGTGGGGTTCGACAAGCAAACGAATGTCGATCGCCAGTTGCGGGTTCGCATCCTCGCTACGCTGCCGTCCGCGACGCGCAGGAGGCTCGACGACTTCCATTTCACCCGACTGCTCGCGCAACCCTTTGGCGACGGTTTCCCTTCCCCAGCCAAAATATTGTTCCGCCTTGCGGGGACTGCCACTACAGAGTTTCGTACAAACCTCTGCCTGAAACTGTCGCCGCTGGTTCCCCTTCAGCCGCTTGGCCGCCGAGACCAACAATTCATTCGTCCGGTCATCCATGACCACCTTCTCCGGTGAAAACAGGTGAATCAAGCCAATAACTTGATCCCTTTCCGTGTTTTCACCAAGAGCATTTCCGGTAGTTCTCCAACTGCCGCTCGCCTTATGCGGAAGATCTTGAGTTTCGTCGTCGCCGCGGTTCTTCTGGCCTGCGGCGCGGCTGCCCCCGCCTCGTGTCCGGCAAAGGACTACTTCCTCACCATCGGCGGTGGCTATTCGCCGACGGGCAATCAGATTTCGCTCGAGAAAAACGTGCAGATGTACCAGCGGGTCGTCGCGGAAATT
>CAYSHJ010000444.1:0-5896 GCA_964430385.1 uncultured Planctomycetaceae bacterium | reverse complement strand
GGGCGAGGCTGGACAGGCCAGGTTGTAGATTTGCTCCACTTCGGTTCTGAACGGATGAACGATGTCGTGGCGAATGACCTCGAACCGCGGGTTGCCGAGCAGATGTACGATGTTCGCTTTGCGGCCGGTGAAGAAATTGTCAACGCACAGGACGTCGTCACCACGAGCGATCAGCCGATCACACAGATGACTACCCAGAAAGCCGGCTCCGCCGGTGACGAGAATCGTGGCCATCGCTGCTCCTGACCGAGTGTCTGATGTGCCACGGCTGTGTCAGCCGTGTGACTCGCTGATGCGCACGGCTGACACAGCCGTGGCACCCGAGATCGGACGGCGAACGTTAGCAAGGGTTCGACGACTCTGGCAACGGCGGCCGCTCGAACAAGCGACGAAACCGTTGCCTGTGCAGTGCATTCAGCAACGACTAACATGCCACATTCTCGGCGAAAACATTCCGGCGGCACGGCGGACGGATGGTCGATCCGCGCGGCCGTCGACGACGAAATAACGTTTGACGAACGGACCGACACATGGCATTGGACGTTTACGCGGCGTGTCCTTGCGGCAGCCACAAGAAATTGAAGTTTTGTTGCCACGGCCTGGAAGGGGACATCGAACGGGTGGTCCGGCTGCAATCAACCAAACAGAACAAGCAGGCGTTGCAACTTTTGCTCGCGCTGGAGCGACGGCACCCGCAAAGTGCTTGGGTCAAGAATCTGCAGGCGTTCACGCTGATGATGGATCGCCGCGGCAACGAGGCGAAGGCCCCGTTGGCGAAGGTGCTGCAACAGCAGCCGGACAATTTGTACTCGATCGCGTTGTACGGCTTGGCGGCGTTCTATTCCGACGGTTGGAAGAATGGCAAGCAGGCGATTCAGCGGGCGTTTCAACGCTGCTCCGGCGAGTACCCGCACATCATTTACTTTCTGTGTCGGTCGATCGCGGAGTTCATGGGTGCGGTCGGCAGCCCGTTGGCCCATCGGCAGTACCTCGCGCAGGCGATGCGACTGGCCAACGAGGAGAATCGCGAACAGGTGTTCATGGAGCTGATCGAGTTTGACGGCGACACCAAAGTTCCGTACATGCTACGTGGCAGCCACGATTTGGTGCAGGTCTCCGGCGCCGAAGCGTTTGACAAGGAGGTTCGCAAGGCGTTCAAGCTGTCGTTCCTAGGATGTCAGGAGGCTGCGGCCGTTTTCTTCACTAAGTTGGCTGAGGCGGCCGAAACGCAACTCCGTGGGGATCCCGGTTCGGGTGACGAAACCGCATCGCGCCGAGTCGTTATCGCGGGGCTGTGGTGGGATGCCGGCCTGTGCCGAGCGTGGGATGGCGACGAACGGTCCGCGGCCGAAGCGATCCACAAGTCCGCGCGGTTCACCGACGACTTCGAGACCGCGGTCGAACGTGAGACGTTGGCTCAATCGTTGGAACGTCGCGGCGACCGGACGCGCACGCATCGCGTCGTGCAGCGCGGCTATAAAGTGCAAACGGCCTCCAAGCTATTGAGCACTTTAGATCAGGTTCCGCTGGTGGTCCGCGTCCACGCGGCCGACGCCCAGCAGCCGCAGCCCGGTCAGCCGGTGGCGACGTACCGAGTGCTCGATCAAGCTCCGATCACGGGCAATGAGCAATTGGCGTACACGCTCGACCGCACGCCGCGAATCATCGCCGATGTCTTCGTGTTCGACCGGCAGGAGGGAGACAAGCGAGACGCCGCGCTGGTCTTGATGGGCATTGAAGGCGAATCGTTCCAGCAAGCGACCGAGAAGTTGGAAGCCGCGGCCGGTGGCGAGATCGAGTTCGTCCCCGTGCCTGGCCAGGACGACGGACTGGTCACGAAATCGCTGTTCGAGCGGGAATATTTGCCGCTGCAATGGCGTCGGTACTTCGAGCCGTCGACGCCGCAAGGGATCGTCCGTCGCGTCAATCGTGACATCTGGCGGAAGTTCATTGACCAGCAGTGGCCGGAGACTCCGTCGGTGGCGCTCGGCGACAAAACGCCCCGTCAGGCGGTGGGCGACGACTCATCGCGAGTGCCGCTGGCCGCCTGGCTATTGCAACTCGATATGCACGCCGACCGCGCGAGCCTGCCGTTTGAGGTGAATGCCGAGCGAGCGAAGCTCGGTTTGCCGGCAATCCAATCTCTCAACGTGACGGAGCAGACGAACGTCGGCACGTTGTCGATCTTGCAATTTGCGCGATTGCCGTTTGAGCAACTCAACGACACGCAACTCCTCGCGGCGTACAAACGAGCGACCTTGATTCAGCACAAGGAGAGCTTGCGCCCGTTGCTGACGCAGATCGTCGAGCGGACCAGTTGCCATGACAAGCTCGATCTGTCGCGTGTGTATCGCTTCCTGTCTGACCTCGGCTCGCTGATGATGGACCCGGCCGAGGCGGTCCGCTGGTTGGACAAAGAACGCTCACGCGTCGTGCCGGCGGCGGAGCAGTTCGAGCATGAATTGGACTGCGACATGCGCGAGCTGCGATATCGGCTCGACAATCCGCACGACAGCGATTGCAATCGCCTGCTACATCGTCTGTGGGAACATTACGGCCCGAAGGTTCCGGAGGTACGGAGTTACGTCGCTCAGATCGTACATCATTATCAAGTCTCAGCTCCATGGATGACCGATGGAGCTGCGGCCGTGGAAGGGGTTGGGGGCGCGGTGACTAGCGGCGGCATCTGGACTCCCGACGCCGCTGCGTCAGATGAACCGGCCGCCGCCAGTAAACTATGGCTGCCGGGTCAGAGTTGATGGATTGCGGATTTCGGATTGTTGATTTCGGATTGAATCCGAAATCTGAAATCCAAAATCCGAAATCTGAAATCCGAATCATGCAGTTTCCTGACCAACCGTCCGTGATGCGACATGCCTTCGAGTTAGCGGCTCGCGGATTGGGATTCGTCGAACCGAACCCGGCCGTCGGCGCGGTGTTAGTCGATGATGAACTGCGGCTGCTCGGCGAGGGATATCACGAGCGTTTCGGCGGTCCGCATGCGGAAGCCAACGCGATCGACGACGCTCAACGCCGAGGCCACGCCCCACGCCTGAAAGACGCGACGTTGTTCGTGTCGCTCGAACCGTGCTGCCACTTCGGCAAGACGCCTCCTTGTACGCGAGCCGTGTTGTCCACCGGAATCCGTCGCGTGGTCATCGGACGCGCGGACCCCGCGGCGCATGTCAACGGCGGCGGCATCGCGGAACTACAAGCTGCAGGCGTCGAGGTCGAAGTCGGATTGCTCGAATCGGAAGCGAAGCAGTTGACGGCTCCGTTTGCCAAGCAAGTGATCACGGGCTTGCCGTACGTCATCGGCAAGTGGGCGATGACACTCGACGGCAAGCTGGCGACTCGCGAAGGGGATTCGAAATGGATCTCGAATGAAACCTCACGCAATGTGGCGCACCAACTCCGCGGTCGCGTCGATGCCATCCTGGTGGGAGTCGGCACAGTCCGCGCGGACGATCCGTTGCTGACCGCTCGACCGCCCGGACCGCGCACGGCCACGCGCGTCGTGCTCGATTCACTGGCCACCTTGCCGCTGGACTGTCAGCTTGTCCGGACGTTGGATCAAGCGCCGCTGTTGGTGATCTCCGGCCCGGACGCTTCGCCGGAGAACGTCGCTGCGTTGCAGTGTGCAGGCGTCGAGGTCTGTCAGTTGCCGTCGCTACCGGACATGCCGGAGTCGTGGCCGCTGGAGTATCGCCGCCCGGATCTGCGCGAACTCCTGTCCGAGCTGGGACGTCGCGACGTCACTAACCTATTGATCGAGGGAGGCTCGGCCGTGTTGGGAGCGTTCGCCGATCACGATCTGTTCGACGAAGTCCACGTGTTCGTGGCTCCCAAGCTGGCCGGCGGCGAGTTGGCGTTGAGTCCACTGTCGGGACTGGGCATCGACGAGATGGACGAAGCGATGGAGTTGGAACACTTGCACGTCCAGACGCTGGACGGAGACATCTACATCCACGGCACTGTCACGGGGCATTGCTGGTGAAGTCTTCGCCCAGCGACCCTGAGAGTTTCCGCACATACTCGCCGTACTGTTTGTCAAGATCCTCAAACCTTTCGCCGGTCAATTTCGCGAGTGACTCGACGGGGTCCAGCGTTCCTCGCGGACGTTGCCCTTCGGCGTAAATTTGTCGCAGATGTTCGATGAGGTCGTCTCGGTAGCGTCCATCGTCGTAGTGCATGAAGAAATGCACCAGCCCCGCGGACTGCGAGTAGTTCATCTGAATGCGCGGATGCGTCTGAAAGGTCTTCTTACCCATCGCGGTGAAGTCGCGCAGGGGCATGTAGTACCTGTCGTTAAGCAACCGATACCGCGACTCCGCGAAGCGATTGAACTGCGGATCGCCTAAGGACACGCTCCCTGCTTGCCGCTGAAACGATTCAATGTAGCAGGCGATGCCCTCGATGATCCAAAAGTTCGCCTGATCGGCGATGATCGGGCTGACCGGTAGCTGAGCCGCCAGCAATTGGTGCGTCGCTTCGTGGTACAGCGTCGTTTCGGCGTTCATGGCCGAGCTGTCGAAACTGTAGACGACTTGATCGTCGGTGTCGTACAGGCCGTTCGTGATCGTGATTTGTTGCGTGTACTTGCCGATCAGCTTGGCGATGTACTCGTCCTGCGAGCGAAAAAAATGAATCTCGAACGCCTTGCCCCGCATCGGCACCGCGGCGTTCGCATTCATGAATTTCTTGGAAATCTCCTTCGGGTCGTCAAAGAACGCCGCGAAGGTCTGCACGAAGAAGCGATGAAACTCTTCGAGCGATTGAGCCAACGCCACGCCGCGTTCCAGGCTGTGGTTCGTCTTCAGCAAATAGTGCTCGGTGCGAACGTCCCAGGCTTTGCGGAAGTCGTGGCGAAACTCGGCTTCTTTCTCGACCGAAATCCAACGTCCGCTTTCTGTCGGGTGCGGCCGTTCTCCCCGCTCGTACCGCTCGACGTGAGTGGCCGGCAGCCAGCCGAACTTGTCCGTTTTAACTTCACGCTTCTTGAGCTTGTCCGCCTCGAACGGTGAAACCCACTCGTCCTTGTAACGGACAAACCCCAGCAAGCGGCGGGCGCGCGGATGATCGGAATCGTGTAAAGCCGCCTCGCGCACCAGTTGATACGCGTAACTGGAGTGCCCCGCCTTCACGGCTCCTTGCGCGAGTTGGTCCAGTTTTTGAGCGTATTCCTTGCGTTGTTCACGAAGCTGCTTTCGCCATTCCAGTTCTTCCTCGGGCAGATCGGCCGGAATCGGAGATAGCACCGATCGTGGCATCGGCTCGAATCGCAGCACGTCGGGATTCGTCGGTTGCGCGATCTTGCGAATCTGCGTGGCGATCTCCGCAAGCATTCGCTCTTCACACGCTTGAGCGATCTGCTCCAAGGCCATCGCGAAACGGCGATGAGCCACCTGGTGCTCGGATTGCAAATTGCGAAAGACTCTCTCGGCCTTCAGAGTCTTTGCCGCTTGAGCCGCGGCGTGAGTCGGCATCGCCAGCGACAGCGCGATCGCCAAGCACACTAGCCCGACACGCCAGCGAAGGACGAAAGTCTTTGGACATTCGAATCCCTCGCGGGCGCGTCGGGCTAGTCTTGAAACCGTTTCCAAAATTCTTAACATGACAACGTACTCGAAATTTCGTTCGCGTGGCCGTTGCAAATTCGGAATCGGTGGGTACTCTACCGCCCCGCTTCCGACCCGACGATGTTTGAGTGCCGATTGATTCAGACTTGTCGACCGTCGTGTGCGTTCGGTGCGGAGTCCGGTCGTTCACGAATAACTGCCGAGTTATGCCAATACGGATGGCAACTCAGGATGTATCAACTGTCAGCCAGTGAATGAGTCACGGCCGACAGTCAAGAACCGCAGGCTCGTCACGGTGGGGAGATCTCGGCGAGTTG
>CAYSHJ010000443.1:0-5513 GCA_964430385.1 uncultured Planctomycetaceae bacterium | reverse complement strand
TCGTATTCTTCTCGTCGGCATACGTCAGCCGCACAAAGTCTCCCGGCAACCCCTGCAAAACATCGTCGGTCGAAACGACGTCCTCGGACTTCGCCAGTGCAACCGTCACTCGGAACACGCCGGAGTGAATCGAATTGTCCTCGACCTTCGCCGTAGGCTGGCTCTCTGAGCCGACCTTCTTCGCGTCATCGCCCTTCGTCGGTGGAGCGCCCGCCAGCGTGTCTTGGCTAGCGGGGGGCGTTAGCCCCCCGGTTCGTGGAGCGTCAACAGACTTCGCGGCAACCGGGGGGCTAACGCCCCCCGCTAGCCTGATTCCGTTTGAGACGTCGCTGGTTGCCGAGGTTTTCGCCTCCGTCGCGTCGTCACCGGCTGGCTTCTTCTCGAATTGATTCTCGACCTTGACTTCCGTCAGCATGACTTCGACCCGATCCACCTTTTTGAACTTCTCGATCTTCGGCTCCCCGTCGTCGTCGGTCACGACCGCCTTGCCGGACTTCTTGAGTTCGACCAGTTCGTTCTCAATCTCCTCATCGGTCTTCGGCCGGATGACCTCGACGGCCGCCTTGATCGTGTCGGCGGCGTCAGTCAGGTCGCGGTCCGCGTCGATGACTTGCAGGTTGATCGTCTTGCCGAGCACCACGCCGCGCAGCGTTTCCTTGAAGGCTCCATCGGTGATCGACAGCAGCCCGTTGCCGACGACCGTCACCTTGTGCAACAGCTTGCGGTTGAATTGCTTGTCGGCGGTTTGTTCGTCGATGTACGCGACTTCAACCGAGTCATCCCCCTTCAGTTCGAGCGTCCCGTTCCCCGGCTGCGGCTTACCAAGCTTCGTCAACACGCTGCCCAATGCAATCCGCACATTGCGGCCGACCGAGAAGCATTCCACCATTTCTTTGTCGCCGCTGGTCGCGACCACCTCGACCGCGATCGACTGCCCCGGCTCAATTGCGGACAAGTCGGCGTCTTCAATCTTCACGAACAGACGCTTGCCCGCTTCCAGCTTCTCGACCTTGCCTTCTTCGCTGCTGAGCGTCGTACCGACCTTCTCGAGCGCCTGAATCGCTCGGCTGTAGTGTCCGAGTTGGAAGTGGCCGAGGCCGATGTAGTAGTACGCCTCGTTGACTTGCTTGCTGACCGGGAATTTCTCGATCACGTCCCGCATCACTTGGAAGCACTTGCCGAAATTGCGAGCCTCATAAAAGCACACGCCCATCTTGAGCGTCGCCTCGGCCCGCATCTCTTCGTTGCGGTTCTCTTCGGCCGCGGCCTGTTCGAACTGAGCCCGCGCCTTGTCGTACTGCCGGTCTCGCTGGAGATAGAAATTCCCCAGCTTCATGTACGCCTCGTACCGCACTTTGCTGCGCGGATAGCGTTCAATCACCGACTGCCAAATCTCGACCGCCTTTGCGACCTCATCCGCCTCATACCGAGCGTCTCCGGCTTCGAGCAGCTTCTTTGCCGCCCGGTCTTCAACGATCGAGCCTTTCAGCGCGGAGCCTTCTTCCTTCTTGGCGGCGTCTTGGCTCCAAACCGGACCAATCACCAACACACCCGCAAACAGACAGGTCGCACCCAGGCAGAATACACGTTTCACGGCAAAGGTCTCCGAATACTGATTCGACCGCACGTCCCTGTGCCGCTCGAATTCCTCCTTGTGTTGATTCGATTTCAAGGCCACACACTCATCACAAATCGCCGTCGGGAAACGGGTCCGTCAGGTCCGGCAAGGGCAACAATTCTTTGACCGGACAAACGAATCCCGGCAGGAGTTCAGGTTCCGTGATGGTGTCGTTTTCTCGCAACCGCAAAACCGTTCCGTTTTGACGATAAACGTCGATCACTCGCGCTCGTGGATGCACAATCCACACCGATCGAGTTCCCGCCGCGAGGTATTCTTCGATTTTGAGTTCGACGGCTTCCATCGTGTCGTGAGTCGAGATCACTTCGACCGCGAGGTCGGGAGCAAACTTGGCAAAGCCTCCCGAAAACCGGCGTTCCGGCAGCTTCTCGCGCGTGACAAGCGAAACGTCTGGCTTCCGCACTTTGTTGGCCGATGCCCCAAAACACTGATATCCACAATCCGATCCAAAGACCCAACCGAGTTGGTGCTGGTCTTCCGCGAAATGACCAAGGAATCGACCTGCTCGCATTCCAACCCAACTCGATTCGATGCTCATTTCCTTCTCCACCAATTCGCCATCCACGAGTTCAAAAATGGCATCGCGGGTGATGGTCAGCAGATCATCCGGCGTCAGTTTCTTCGGTGGCTGTGCGACCGAAGTTGGCGGTTCAAGTACGGTACTCATTCGTCATTGTCCTTGATTCACGGGCCACACTGGACGACAAGGCGGCTCCGCAGCTTTGAGCGTGCTGGCGACCATGCGTTGGAGTTGCAGGAAATGTTGATACTTCGCCTCCACGGACAACGCCGCGAGCGATTGCCGGCGCTGGTCTTTCTGTCGAAAGGCCGCCGCCGCCAACTCGGCGGGAGTGTCGGCCGTCAGTGTGGCGATCGGATTCGGTTCCATGTTTCAGTCAATCTATGTCGGTCAAGGATGTCGAGTGGTCGCGAGTCGTTTACGGGGCCAATCGCGGACAATTCTTGCTAGCTTATTTTCTCACCTTGACCAGTTCCGTGATCGTCGTCGCCTCTGAATCACCAAATGTGGAACGCATCTTATCAATGAGTTGATCCCGCGTTGTGGAATCGCCAACTGAACCGGTCAAGACGATGTGACCATCAGATGTCTTGCCAATTTCGATTTGAGCGAAATCCTCAGAATTCAGTGCCACTTTCGCTAGTTGTTGCTTCTCGTGAGACAGGCGATCGTAAAGTCCAATCGAAGCAATGTAGGCTCCAAAAACGAACGCGACAAAACCCCACGAAGCAAAAAATGCGATCACCGCGATTGTATTGAGAACACGAATTCTCCAGCGGCCAGTTGACGTCAAAATTGAGTTGTTTTCAGAGACAAATCTGCCAACGCCAAAGACTGCGACGAGTTTTGCTCCAATGGCTATGAACACCAGTGCGAAGAGTACGAACGCAGTCACTGCAACGTCCGGTGACATTTCGACGTTCTCCACCTCGCTTGAAATGCCGTGAGGCAGGCTTGCACCTGCCTCACGGAGTGTCTCGCGTCCATCAGGGCCATTCGCAACTACGCGAACAGGTCCTTGATGGGCGTGCCGTCCTCGACCAGCTTAAATGGGCGCTGGAGCGGTGTCATCACCTTCTTGTCCGGGTCGATGCCCAGGGCGTGGCAGAAGGTGGCGTGCAGGTTCGAGACCTTCACCGGGTTGTCCTTCGGCTCGTAGCCATCTTCGTCGGACGTGCCGATGACCGTACCGCCCTTGGTGCCGCCGCCGGCCATGAAGCAGGTGAAGACGTTCGGCCAGTGGTCGCGGCCGGCGTCCTTATTGATCTTCGGCGTGCGACCGAATTCGCTGAGCATGACGATCAGCGTCTTCTTGAGCAGGCCGCTGTCGGCGAGGTCGGCGATCAGGCTGGCCAGTGCCGGGTCCATGATCTCGCCATGAGCTTCCATCGCGGGGAAGTTGTTCATATGCGTGTCGAAACCGCCACGGTTGACTTGCACAAACCGCACGCCGGTCTCGACCAGTTGCCTCGCCACCAGGCAGCCGCGGCCGAATGGCGTGTCGCCGTATCGGTTCAACTGCGACGTCGGCACCTTGTCGAGTTCAAACGCCGCTAGCGCCGGGCTGCGCAT
This sequence comes from uncultured Planctomycetaceae bacterium, assembly GCA_964430385.1. Taxonomy (GTDB): domain Bacteria; phylum Planctomycetota; class Planctomycetia; order Planctomycetales; family Planctomycetaceae; genus CAYSHJ01. Next base: position 1,782 of record CAYSHJ010000443.1, on the reverse strand, counting down.
GAGCGTAAGCGCTTCGTCGATCGAGGTCTGAGTCGATTTCAATTCCTTATTCGACGACTTCTCGGCGAACCGTCCATTGAACTTTTCCAGGACTTCCAGACGCTGGTTGCCACGAGCCGACGCGATCCCTTCCGGGAACGACAGGTACGGGTCTTTCTCGCCCGGCCCGCCGATAAAGTATGCCTCACACTTCTGGCCGAGATAACTCGCCTTGGGTGCTCGGCCGCTGATCGTCACGTAAGCCGGCAGGTCGCCGAGCTGCTTCTTCTCGTGAGTCACCACCGAGCCGAAACCGGGGTGAATCAAATTCGCCGAAGCGTTGTAGCTGGTCTGCAACTGATAAGTGCCTCGGCCGTGATCGCCGTTGACTCCGGCAATCGAGCGGACCAGAGCGCAGTGGTGCATGACCTTGGCCATCTCCGGAAAGATTTGCGAAATCTTCAGTCCCTCGACAGAGGTGTCGATGGCTTCAAACTCACCGCCAGTGGGGCGACCGGGCTTTGGATCCCAGGTGTCGATGTGCGACATGCCGCCGCCGTTCCAGAAGAAAATGACATGCTCCGCCGTCGGCGTGTGATCGGTCCCGCCAAACGCGAGCAAGTCGCGCATCGAGAATCCGAGGACCGATGCCAACGAGGCCTGCAACACTGCTCGGCGATTCGTTCGGTAATCCAGGCAGCCCATGTCGAGTTCCTTTCTGAAACGGGTTGAGTCGGGAAACCCCGACGGGGTGTCGAGAAAACTTTGTTACTTTCCGAGTGAGTAGTAGTCGTCACCAAACACTTCTTGCCAAGTCAGTACCGGGACGTCGGCCGGCAATTCGGTTTCTTGTTCTGCATATCTCTTGGCTTTCGCGAAACAGACGCCCCACATATCACGAATGACATCGTCCGTAATGCTTGGAGTCTCTTCTTGCGTGTCTCGAATCTCGTCTCTCGCATGATCGATGGTCAGCGTCCAACTCTTGCTCCGGTGAGTTGGCTGAATCTTCCATTTGATGATGTGAGCCATCAGTCGGACCAAGTGACTCTTGACAGTGCGCCGATCAGTTCGACTCACGGCATTCGTTAACTCCTCCAACCCCTGTCGAGCTTCGTCATATTCCTGGTTGCGCACAGCTTCCTGAATCGCCATCAGAGTTTCGTAGAGCGATGAAGAAGCCAGGTACGGCCAGTCGTAGGTAATTGCGGTTGTCATGGCAAAAAACGAAACTCATTGCAGTTGAGCAGAATCCAGCGGAAATCGGCCATACCATCCTGCGCGTCTTTTTGACCGGCAATGATCGACTTGGCTTCTTTGATTTCGTCGGCACTCGGTTCGCGTGTCAGGATTTCGCGATAGGCAAGACGAACGGCGTTATCGAGGTCTTTTTTCTCAACGAGCGTCGAATACATCGGTTCGAGTTCACCAACGCGAGACGCCTCGTTGATCAATTGGCCATTGAGCATCATCAAGGCTTGGCGCATGTTAGGAGCGTGGTCACGAGACTCGCCGAGCACTTCGCGGTCGGTCTGACCGAAGACTCGTAGGAAGTGTTCGGGAACGGCGGGCGAGGCCATGCGAAGCGACGAGCCGAAGCGCGGGTTATCATCGAACGTCGCCTTCACGTAGCGGTCGATGTAATCGACGCCGCGGCGTTGTTGCTGCATCTGAGCACGCATCCGCTCGGCTTCGATTTCTTCCTTGGACATTACGCGCATTTCTTCGACTTCGACCTTGCCATCTTCCTTGGCTTTGGCGAGGACTTTGCCGAAGTCGAGTTCGATCCCCTTTTCGACATCA
>CAYSHJ010000442.1:0-3500 GCA_964430385.1 uncultured Planctomycetaceae bacterium | reverse complement strand
CAGGATCGCGACATTGAGTCCTGAAATCGCCAGTACATGCATCGTGCCGCTCTTGACGAACGCCTCACGCTGCTCGGGACTCATGCGCGTGCGACTGCCGAGCAACAACGCGACCGCGATCGGCGTCGTGTCCGAATTCAGCTTGTCACGCAGCAGTTGTTCGCACCGCTCGCGAGTGTCGGCTTGCAGCCGCCGCAATCGAGTCAGCAAATCGTTCGGACTTCGTCGCAACTGGATCGCGTCCGATGATCGACACCGCATTACCGCTCGAATGCCTTGCCGTCGCAAAAACGCCAGGTAATCGAACTCGCCGACGTTCCGCGGCCTGTCCGGCAATTGCAACCGACCGAAGAGTTCGACGTCATCGCCGACTTGCAACTTCTTCACCGCGCCACCGACATCGACTCGCACGGAACCGGACACCTCGACGTCCTTCGCGCCGTCGTGCAGTTGCTGGCAACAGACAATCAACAGGGTGCGTTCGCGTGTCCGTCCCGCTCGCGGCGCGTCGTCGCCGTCGGCCTCGAGGATGATCGGCCGCTGACTGATCGAGCCGATCAGCCGCACGGGCCGCGATTCGTCCGCAGCAAACAATCCGACATCATTCGCCGTTCCCACCGACCACACGTCGTGATGCCGTACCGCTCCCGCACCGGCGACGGCGATCAACAAACAAACAACGGCAACCATCGGCTGCCGAATCAGCCGCGCGACGCCCGCCAGCATCAACGCTCCAACAGCGACACCAAACCAAGCCCATCCCGACCAAGTGACGTATGCGTCCGCGACGACGCCCGCCCAGAACACCAACACGACAGGAATCGCTGGAGCGCGCCGGCGAACATCCGTCGGCATCAGCTTCGATGATCCCGCGGGAAGGGCCATCGGCAAACTCCGCTCACGATCACTTCAGGCCAAACTGGGCTTTGATTTCCGACAGAGAGATTGTCGCTTTCTCTTTTCCGCGACGAACTAAACTTTGTTGCAACGCTTGTTTCAGAGGTTGCCGCGTCGTTCGAGCGTGCGGCGAGTCCGTTCTGCTTTTCACATCCTAACCTCAAGACAATCCAACGTAATTACTCACCGACAACGGCACGTCGCCAGGCTCGGAACACTACTTGAGTCCCAGCCGAGCTTTCGCTTCTTTGAGCGTGACTCCGCCTTTCGCGCGGCCACGGCGATCAAGCATCGCCATGATTTTCTTGTTGTTACGGGTGAGCTGAATCTCGCGATCGAAATTGTCCACTTCCGCGAGGATGAACTCGCGACCGTCCGGGGCCTGAAGAACGAGACCTTGATCGTCCAAGGCTTGTTTGAGCAACGCCTGAAGCGTACGAGAAGTTTTTGGCACAGCAATCGTTTTCATAACCGCATCTCCTTTCCCCGAACTGTCAGCTTGTTGCCCTCTTTGCGGCCAACCATGCAGACATTTACGGAGCTGAAACATCGACGCCGCGGCCTCGGATGTTGACGACCTCTAGCGAGCCTCGGCCGGGAGATCAACAAAGTACGTCTTGCCGTCGTTCGCGGTCGCCGCGACGCGAGTACCGGCCGCGACGTAGTTGCCACCATAGGTGATCACCGGCACCTTCGAGGAGAAGATCGACTTGCCGGCGGCGATGTCCCAGACGTTGATCGCCCCGGTGTAGCCGATCGACAGCAGCTTGTTGCCGGCGGCGTTGAAGCGGACTCGGTAGACGTCGTCTTTGTGGCCGTCGAGTTTTTTCACCGGGTCGGGTGCGTCGATGTTCCAGACGAACACCGGGCGGTTCGAGCCCAGACCGACGCCGCCCGCCGCGATCGTGCGGCCGTCGGGACTCATCGCCACCGAGTACACGGCATACTCCGGCCCTTTGTACACGCGCTGTTCGGCACCGTTCTCGACGTTCAGCAATTTGACGACTTTATCCGCACAGGCGACGACCAGCGATTTGTTGTCCGGCGTGAAGACGACTCCGTACACCGTCTGCGGCTGCGTGCTGAGCACTTTGACCGCGGCTTTCTTGTCGACGTCCCACAAGCGAACCGTCTTGTCGTTCGACACCGAGGCCAGCAGTTTGCCGTCCGAACTGAATGCGACTCCATAAATCTGCGAGGTATGCCCCGCGAGGTTCGCCACAAACGTCGCGGCGGCGACTTCCCAGGTCTTCACGCTGCCGTCCGCCGACGCCGTCAACGTCGTGCGGTTGTTCGGTGCGAAGACGATGCCGCCGATCGCGGCCGTGTGGCCGGTCAGCGTCTGGGCGATCGGTCGAGTTGGCGGCTCGGCCGGTTGCGGGTTCGGCGGCGTGGGGTCGAAGGCTCGCAGCGCGTGATCGGCTCCGGCGGCGACGAGCTTCGTGTTGTCGGGACTGAACGACAGACGAGTCACTTCAGCGGGAGTCTCGTAGCGCACTTGTGCCTGCGCGTTGTTGATGTTCCAGACACGCACTGTTTTGTCGGCGCCACCGGCGGCGATTTGTTGAGCGTTCGGGCTGATCGCGACCGATAGCGCTCGACCTTGCAGACCGGCGAACGCGCGCATCGGGTTGCCGCTGCCAGTGTCCCACAGCTTCGCGCCACCGTCCTCGCCGACTGTCGCGTGCCACGCACTGTTCGACGCGACCGCGAGATCGTTCACTCGCTTGTCGTCAGCGACGTGAACCAACTGTACTGAGATGGCATCGACCTTGATCGTCTTATCGGCTCCGGCGGAGACGAGCGTCTTGTTGTCCGGATGAAACGCGACGCCAGAAACGGCTCCTTGATGATTGATAAAGAACTGCAACAGCCGTTTCGCCGTGAGGTCCCAAACACGAACCGTGCCGTCCGCGCTCGACGAGACGAGCTTGTTGACCTCGCGATTGAAGTCGATGCCGGTGATCTTCTCGCTGTGCCCGGCAAAGGTCGCGACGACTGCTCCATCGGCAATATTAAAAACGCGGACTTGCTTGTCGTTCGAGCCGACCGCCAACCAAGCGTTATTGATCGAGACCGCGAGACTCGTCGCCGCGTCGGGCAAGTCGAGCTTGCGGACTTCCGCACCGTCGGCCGAGTTCCAAATCTTGACCGTCTTGTCGTGACTGGCCGTGATTAGGTTCGCTCCGTTCGGCAGGTAGGCCAAGCCGCCGATCGGCCCGCCGTGAGCAGGCAATGCTCGGAGTTCGGCACCGTCGGCCGTCTTGTAAATCTTGACGATACCAGTCGCGTCGCCGACGGCCACTTCTTGATGATTCGGATGCACGGCGACGGCGGTGATCGCACCAGCTTGAGCGGCGAAGGCCTTCACAAGCTGTCCGTTGTTCGCATCGAACAGCCGCGCGATCTTGTCGGCACAGCCGGTGAGCACCCACGCTTGATTCGGACTGAACGCGATCGCCGTCACCGCTTCAGGATGCCCGTCGAGATTCCGAATCGGCTGCCCGTTGTTACGGTCCCACAACCGAGCCGTCTTGTCGTTCGAACCGGTCGCGATCCAGTTGCCATCTGTCCGCAGCGCGACGGCGTTGATCGGTTCGGCA
>CAYSHJ010000441.1:0-13431 GCA_964430385.1 uncultured Planctomycetaceae bacterium | reverse complement strand
TGCTTCACCTCGAACGGAATCTGCGTGTTCTTGGGGATCATGATGTGGTTGATCTTCCGGCTGCGATTCTGCGGATCAGTGATCTTGATCCCCAGCGAGTGCGAGTTGACGTCGACGGTCTGCACGGAGCGCAGGCGGTTGATGATCATTTTACCCATGCGACTTTCGCCACCCGTGGCCTTGGCCTCCAAAATGGCGGCATGGATCGCCGCTCCTTGAGCGACCGCTTCCTCGGGCACGACGTCGCGTGACGGCGTGCGGCGACAAACTTCGACGAGCATCTTCTCCACGATCGGCATGTATGTCGAACCGCCGACCAGAATGACGTCATCCAGGCCGGCCGTGTCGACGCCTGCTTGTTGCAACACCAGTTCGGTCGTGTCTCGAGTGCGTTGCAACAGATCGCCCGTCATGCGTTCAAAGTCGCCACGGGTGATCGACACCGTCAGTGAACTGCCTTTCAAGTACACCGCAATCTGCGTCTGAGCTTTTTCGCTCAGCTCACGTTTCGCCAACTCGCAGTCCTGGCTGAGAGACTGCAACGTCTCGGGTTCTTCGCGTGGGTCGGAGCCATACTTGGTTTTGAATTGCAAGGACACGTGATCGACGAGGCGGCGCGTCCAGTCGAGACCACCCAGCATGACGTCGCCGTCGGTGGCCAGCACTCGGAAGTGCGTGGGAGTGTATCGGACCACCGTGACGTCGAACGTGCCGCCGCCCAGGTCGTACACCAGCACGGTCCGTTCGGCTTGCTTCAACTCCGCCCTACCCAACTCCCCTTTGATCCAGGCGTAAGCCAGCGTGGCGGCGGTCGGCTCGTTGATGATGTCGATGACGTTCAATCCGGCGATCCGGCCGGCATCTTGAGTCGCCTTTCGGCGGACGTCGTTGAAATAGTACGGCACCGTGATCACCGCGTTGGCGATCGGACCGATCTGCGTCTCAGCGTCCTGCTTCAGCTTTTTCAGAATCAACGCCGAGATGAACTCCGGCGTCAACTTCTTGCTTTGATAGACGACGAAGTAATTCTTGTTTCCCATCTCGCGCTTGATGGCCTCGATGACGTGGTCGGGGTCTTCGACGGCGATCCGTTCAAACGATGGACCGACGATCACCTTACCGTCCTCCCCCAGCAGCACGACCGACGGCGTAATGGTCTTGTCATCCGAATTCTTGAGGGCCAGCGGATGCCCCGCATTATCAATTTGGGCGAGCGTCGAATACGTGGTTCCCAAATCGATCCCGACTGTCTGACCCGGCAACAGTTTGAGTGACATTGTGCGACCTTTGAGGTTGTCTCAGAGTTAAGTGATTCATGACTCGAACAGAATTGGCGACGAGGCGCGGCGACGTCACACTTTTGGGAAGCTCTCTTTTCACCCCGCCAACCGGCCGAAATGGAGCGAGCATTCTGACGGTCGCCAATTTGCGAATCAAGCGCGCGGTCAAGCGGGGCCACCTCGCCCAACCGACTCGTGGGATGTTGCGATCCGGCAACGTGTTGTTTTTCCGACGCACTTCCGTTGCCGTCCAGCCACACAACGTCCGCCATACGGCTCGTGGAATCCCGTGGCACGCCGCTTGCCAATCGGCTTGGAGACAACCGCCTTGCCAGGCTTCCAACCACGAGCCAAGACCCAATGATCACCGTTCAAGATTTCCCAGACATCACTCGCCCCAGCCAAGTGCGGCACGGGTGGCACGGCCTGTGGCAGCGGACGCCGCAAGCGTCGTTTCGTCAGACTCCGGACTTTCTAGAGAGTCAGTCGAGCACGCTGGACGAAAGGTGGCGAATTTTCATGGTGTCCGCGTGGGACCGACCCATCGGTCTCGTGCCACTTGTCGAACGGTCCGTCCGCCGGTCTCGCGGGACGTTTCGACTGCTCACATTGCCCGAGTCAGAATGGGGCTTTTTTCCAAGACCCGTGGGACCGCACTCCGCCACAACGCTCGCGGCTGTCGTGCGGCATCTTGTCCAGAGGGACAATTCTTGGGACATGTTAGAACTGCCGGAGATCGTCCGCGCCGGAACTCAGCCGACGCGGATTCTGCAAGCCTTCGAAACGTCCGCATTGACAAGCGTTCAGAGGCGCGGACAAGTGCTTCGCGGTCTCACACTGCCGGCCCGATGGAGTCAGTTCTGGTCGAACCGCACCGCAGCCGCCAGACAACGTTGGCGAGAACTCGATCTGCCGCTGTCGCGACGTGGCGTCATGCGGTTTGTCCGCTTTCGCCCCGCAGGGATTCATAGCGGTGACACGGACCGCAATTGGTCGATGCTGAACTGGCTGGAGCGGATCCCGCAACGCCAGACCGAAGGGCGTCCGGCGAATCAGATACAAGCCACGCTTCGCCGGTTGCGAGAGTTGCACCCAGCAGCCGTCGATGCCGGCTGCGCGGACATCGCCATGTTAATGATCGATTCGCGACCGGTGGCGGCGGCGTATAACGTCCGCTGCCATTCGTGCGTCGAGACACTGCAATTGCTGGCCGATCCTCAGGTTCCCGACGCGGCGGATGTGCTCATCGGCCAAATGCTGCGCGACGAGATTGCTCGCGGCGACACGTCGCACCTTTTCCTACCGAACAGCACGGACAGCCTCGCCGTCGATTGGTCGCTGTGGCAAGGCGTAGAACTGCATGAATCCATTGTCACGCATTACCGCCGCGCGAGCATTCGGCTGCGATTCCTCCGCTGGCTGGGCAAAGTTTAACGGGTCACTTCAGTTTTTCGTTGCTGAACTTCGCGATCTCCGCACCGATGAATCGCAGAATGCCTTCGTCGAGCCGCGTCGAGCCCGTCACTTTTCCAGCGACCGCGTCCAACTTGCTTTCGAACGTGTCTTGACCGGCTTTGAAGATTTCGATCGCCAACTTGCGATGTTCGTCACGCTTTTTCTTGGCTGCCGATTCTTCCGCCGTCAACGTCTTCGCGGGTGCGGCTGCGTCCAATCGAGTTCGTCGCTCATCGAGAAGCTCGATCCACGGACCGACCTTTCCAAACAGCGAGTAGAAGGTGCTTGCGGCCTTGTCGTTTCCCTTGCCCGCCAGGCCAATCGCGGCTTTCAATTGGTCGAGCGACTTGGAACCGCTGGCGATCCAGATCGCATTTTCGCTCGACCCGATATAGATCGGCGCACCTGGACCAATGAGCAACGCGAACTCGTCATCCTTCTCCGGCGTCACGACGTGAATCTTCACGTCGCCAACCGCCTCGACGTCCAACTGCACTTTACAGTTCGGACTAATGAGAGGAATCACTTCGACAATGTCTCGCGCGCTGGTTCCGCTGACCGTCTTCACGCCGAAGACCACGTTCACCTTCTCGCCCGCTGCCTGTGTAACCTCGATCATGGCATCAACGACACCCGCCTTAGCACCGTCCGTGAGAATGTCGATCGCCAAGTCCGAGGCTTTTTTCATCGCGACTTTTTGCTCGGCCGAGCGCTGCGACGTTTCGATCCGCTTGGCCGTGCTGGCTCGCAGCAAAGGCAACACTTCGGCGGTGTTGTCCTTCCGCATTTGATCGAGCACAAAGTTCAACCGTCCGCTCAGAATCGCGTCGTTCGCTCGCGGCACGCTGGAAAACATGCCGGGAGCTTGACCAAGTAAATTCGCACTGACGTCCAGCGAACTTTGGAGAATCGCCGACAGCTCGAAATCCAACCGGCCTTGCTTTTGAGGCACATCCGTCGTCCAGCCCAGCATCAGCACTTTCGATTCCGCGATGAACCGCTCGGCTTCCGCGAGCTGATATTGCGTTAGCGCCTTTCGCAGATCGAAGTCTTCCTGGCTCTCGCCAGTGTTCGGCTTCAGCCCAGCCAGCATCTCGTTCTTGGCCTTTTGAAAGTCCGCCCGCCGTGCTATGCAGTCGGCCTCAGCGACTTTGTCGTTCTTGATCATCAACCCAAAATCGAACTTCTTGGCCAACAAATCGGCAATCGCTATCGCCGGATTCTGCATGTTGGCCGGTAGGCTCTCGATCTTCTCAGCAATCGTGGCATGCCCGCTGTGGATCCGAATAACCCCTTCGAATGCGCCACCAACACGGTTCAAGCCCGCAGCCAGACGCCTGCCCACGTTCACTCCAACACCGCCAAGATTGGCAATGAACTGGAAACCCCACTGCTTCCCCGCGGGAGGCGGCAACAACGGAAAGTGGTGCCGCACATCGTAACTGTCTTTCAACAGCAGCACGTCCTGCACGAGTGGCTTTTTGAGATCAACTCCTTGCGCGAACGACTCTAAAATTTGCTTGAGCAGCTTCCAACCTTTGACACCATTCGGACCTGCGAGTTCGGTCAAGTACCTCAGATCCGACATCAGCTCGTCACCCGAGATCAACGCGCTGCTGATTTGCGGAGCGTGCGGGGGCGGGGAAGGCTGAGCCATGGCCTCTCCCGTAGCGAACACACAGGTAGCGAACACACAGGCGAAAGTCATCAGCCAAGCGATTCGGCGAGTAGCTCTCACAGACGACTCCTTGCAGCGGCAAATCTTGTTGCGGCAAGCCGTTGGCTTGCCGATGTCGTTTCGAGGCGACTTGAGCACTTTTCTGACCGGCGACTGACGAATTCAACTGGTCGGCATCAACTGATCGGCTGTGCCCAGCCACTTCCCCGCGTTTGATGACAGGCGGATTCTAGGTGGATTGTTGAAAACGAGACAAGATGGGTAGACGGTATCGCGGACGTGCGACGATGACTCACGCGGCTCGTTCCAGAACGAGACACGCATTGTGGCCGCCAAACCCGAAGCTATTCTTCAAAATGCGACGAATGAGCATCGGCCGAGCTTCGTGCGGCACGTAATCGAGATCGCACTCCTGATCGCAATTGTCGAGGTTGATCGTCGGCGGCGCGACTTGATGCTGCAAGGCCATGACACAGGCCACCATCTCCACACCGCCGGACGCTCCCAGCAAGTGACCGAGCTGACTCTTGATGCTCGAAACCGCCAGTCGCCGCGCGTGTTCACCGAACACCGTCTTGATCGCGACCGTCTCGGCCTTGTCGCCCAACGGAGTGCTCGTGCCGTGTGCGTTCACATATTCGATGTCTTGCGGGTTGACCTTCGCATCGCGCATCGCCGCTTGCATGGCGCGCGCCGCTCCGCAGCCTTCCGGGTCGGGCGCGGTCATGTGACTGCCATCCGCTGACATGCCGTATCCGAGAATTTCGGCCAAAATCGGGACTCCGCGGCGCTTCGCGTGCTCGTACTCTTCCAGTACCACCACACCGGCTCCTTCGGCAATCACGAACCCGTCGCGCTCCTTGTCCCACGGCCGACTGGCTCGCTCCGGCTCGGCGTTCCGCGTCGACAGGGCACTCATCCGCGAGAAACCCGACAAGCCCATGGGCGTGATCGCGGCTTCGCTGCCGCCGGTGACCATCACATCCGCCATGTCGTGCTGAATGATGCGGAACGCGTCGCCAATCGCATTCGTGGCGGAAGCACACGCCGTCGCAACGGCGCTATTCGGACCTTTCAGCCCCCAATACACCGAGATATTTCCGCTGGCGGCATTCACCATCAGCTTGGGAATCATAAACGGCGAGACTCGCGTCGGCCCGCGATCGGCAAGCTGAATGTGCTGCTGTTCGATTTCTTGCAGACCGCCGATGCCGCTGCCGACCAACACGCCGCAACGAAACGGATCATCTCGCTGAAAGTCGATTCCCGACTGACGGATCGCCTTGCCGGCGGCTCCCATCGCAAATTGCACGAAGCGGTCGAAACGCTTGATCTCCTTGGCGTCGATCTGCAAGTGGTCGAATAACTCGAAATCTTTGATCTCGCCGGCAAAGCGGACTTTGAAGTCCGAACAGTCGAAGCGCGCAATCGGCCCCACGCCGCTCTTGCCGGCGCAAATCCGATCCCAATAATCCGAGACTTCAAACCCCAGCGCCGTGACGACGCCAAGGCCGGTGACAACAACTCGCCTATTCATTCCATGTGCTCTATATGCACCCACGTGGTCAACGGATCGCGACGCAATCAGGCAGACTTCTTTTCGGTGATGTACGAAATAGCATCGCCGACCGTTTTGATTTTGTCGTAGTCGTCATCGGGGATCGTGATCTCGAATTCGTCTTCAAATTCCATGACCAACTCGACAACGTCCAGCGAGTCCGCTTTGAGATCATCCACGAACTTGCTTTCGAGTTTGATCTCTGGTTTGGCAACTCCCAGTTGCTCGCTGACAATTCCAATCACTTTTTCTTCAATCGACACGCTCAAGCCCTCCGGCGGAAATCGCTTGACCCACTCAGAATTCGCCCCGTCGCAGCCCACTCAAACGCGGGCACATATAACCGTTTCCCGAAAACGTGTAAACCGAGAACACTACGATCCTTTGATTGTTCCCAAGCTTCGCTTGGGAACAGACTCCCTCGAAGCTCCACTTCGCGATTCGGGAAGCAGAGCTTCCAAAGACCGCGTTCCCGGGCGGGCGCGTGGGAACAAGGGCCACCGTCACAGCGATTCGTTGATGTTGATGCAAGTCGCCATGCGGTCGATCCGCTTCAGCAAGCCCGACAACACCTTGCCTGGACCGATTTCATGGAATTCGGTCACGCCTTGCTCCAGCATCCAGCGGACGGAGTCTTCCCAACGCACAGGGCTGACGACCTGCCGTACCAAAAGCTGCCGAATTTCCTCGGGCTCCGAATGCACGGCCGCGTCGACGTTCGACACAACGGGCAGTCGAGGCCTTCGCAGGGTCACTGTCGCCAATACTTCCGCCAATTTCTGATCGGCCGGCTGCATGATCGTCGTGTGGAAGGCTCCGGCCACCGTCAACGGGACGGCTTTTCCGCCAGCGGCGTCCGCCAATTCGACGGCTTTGGCGCAAGCCAGCTTGTCGCCGGAGACAACTATGTTGCCGGGACAGAGATAATTCGCGATCGAGATCTGTCCGACGGCGGACGCCTGTTGGCAAATCTCTTGGACCCTGTCGCGGTCAAGCATCAGCAAGCTCGCCATGCCTGATGGCTGACGATCGGCCGATTCTTGCATCGCCTGCCCGCGCCGCTGCACAACCTTCAGCCCGTCGTCAAAGCTCATCGCTCCCGCGAACACGAGTGCCGTGTACTCGCCGAGACTCAGCCCCGCCGTCATGGTGCAGGCCGCGACGACATCGGGTTGCACTTCTTCGAGCATCTCCAGCGCGGCGAGACTGCTTACGAACAACGCTGGCTGACTGAAAACCGTCGAGTCCAGTTGTTCCTTGGGCCCCTCAAAACACAGCTTCGCGAGGTCGTAGCCAAGAATTTCCGCCGCCCGATCAAACAGTCGCCGCGCGACCGAATACTTTTCCACAATCGATCGACACATCCCGACCGACTGCGCCCCTTGACCGGGAAACAGAAACGCCCTTTGACTCATGGCAACTCCTTCGGTTCAAACTCGAAATCCGAAACAGGTTATTCGATTTACCAAATGTGCGAAATCTTGGGTTTCAAAAACTCCTGACTCTGCCGTTTTTCTATCCATATCTTTCAGGCCGATGGACGCCGACAATCGCCGAGCCTCGACGCTTGCGACCGCCATTGTTGGATCAGATTGGGTGCTGAGAATCTCTGATGCACTTGCCGACAGCCGTGGCAACTTGATTTCATTTTGGCTAACGATCGCCTTTGAGTTTGTTATCGACAGCCGAATAGCATTTTGAATTCTGTTTTAGAGACGAGCATGGGCGTCACCATTCATTACCGCGGGCAATTCGCAGACCTCGACCGCGTGGAAGACCTTGAGGATCGCGTGCTGGATTTAGTGCTCGATCTGGGCGGCAAGGCTCAGGTGTGGCGGAGCACGGCGGATGATGATCCGTCAAGAGTGGTGCGCGGATTGTTGGTCAACTTGGAGCCGGGGCAGGACACGTTGAGTCTGCTGATCTCGCCGGAGGGTTGGTTGATCACACCGTTTCAGATCGAAGAGGCGGAGCGGGGCGAGCTGACGGAACCGCCGTGGTGTTTCTGCAAGACGCAGTTCGGCTCGGTGACTGGGCATGTTGCGGTGGTCGAGTTGTTGGTGGCGATTCGGAAGGAGTTCCTTCCGAATCTGGAAGTGAGTGACGAGGGTGGATATTGGGAGACTCGCGATGTGGCCGAGGTCGCTCGCAAGAAGAGTTTCCTGGACCGGGCGATCACTGAGTTTGCGTCCGCATTGGAGCGGCACGGACTGACGGACGAGGCGGCCGAGGACACCGGCATCTTGCTGACACGGATCGAGCGGATCGCGGCCAAGGTGCAGCGGACCATCGGCCGTCCGGCGGAGCATCCACCGATCGGACTGGCTGACGAGGACTTCGGAGCCGAGCGCGATGTCGCCGCGACCGAGGCTCAGTACGACGAGTTCTTCAAGCACAACGAACGCCGCAAAGAACAACTGAACCGCGCGTTGGAGCAGCGACTGCAACGCGGCGAGGACCATTCCACCGCCTTCGAGAACGCGCTGCGCGATATCGGCCTGTCAGTTCCCGGCGATCCCGATTGGCCGATCGACGACGACACGGACGACTCAACTGATCTGCTCGACGATCAGCCGTTCGACAGCGAAGCCGACGAAGCTTGGTCTGAGGCCGACGCCTGGAAACAGGACGCGGACGGTGCCGTCGCCGAATCCGACGAAGATTTCGCGGACGAACTGGAAGCCGATGAACGACGCGATCACCCCCTGCTACGACGTGCGACCGAGTTGTGGCACACGCTGACCGATCAGTTCGAGAACGCGGACGCTCAGTACGAGCCTCAACTGCGGACCCTGTTTCGCGGTCTGGGTGATCTGGTTGGCGGCCTGGCCCAGGCCATGTCGCGGGCTTTCGAGGAGCAGGAAGACGACGCTTTTTCGCTGATGGACGAGATCCACTTTGGCCTGACGGTCACGCAACTCAAACGGTCGCTGCGCGGGATCGCTTTCGCTCGTGGTGCCTTGTGCAACGTCCGAGGGATCATCAATCCGTCTGACGCCGACCGGTTCCACAGCACGCTCAAAAACCTAAATGACGACATCGTTGAGGAACTCCACCGCGTGCGTGAACGCTTTCAAGGCGACAGTTTGTAGTCCCGCCTTAAGGCGGTTGCAGGGTTGCGTCTGGACATCATTCGGAAACACCGATACTTTCGCCATCGTTGATCGACGACTTCTCAACACGGGGAAGGCAGGTGCAAAAATGAGCGCATCAATTGTGATGATTGAGTTGGAGCCTTCGCTGTTGGCGAAGTTGGATAGCTTCGTGGCAGGTCATGTGTTTCGCAGTCGGAGTGACGCGGTCGCGGCCGCTGTTCGGGAGAAGATCGAGCGTTTGGAGTCGCACGCTCAGTTTCTCGCGGAGTGCCAAAAACTCGAACCGGCCGAGGAACAAGCGTTGGCCGAAGAATGGTTCGAAGGAGAGCGGACAGCATGGACCGCATCCTGAGAGGCGATATTCATTGGGCCAACCTTGATCCCGTTCAAGGCTCCGAACAAGCGGGCCGTCGGCCGGTGCTGGTCTTGAGCCGCGACCTGTTCAACGAACGCTCCGGCACAGTCATCGCCGTCGCCTTGACCAGCCAAGAGCCGAAGGCCGGTTTTCCATTCACGCTCGAATTGCTCGACACGGGCTTGCCGAAACGCTCGTGGGTCAAGATCAGCCAGATTCGCACATTGTCGGTCCAACGTCTCGGAGCGAGGCTCGGAACGGCCAAGCCTGATGACATCGCTATAGTCTTGGTGGGGCTCAATCAACTCGTGGATGAGTAATCGCAGCTCGTGGATGAGTAATCGCAGTTCGTGGATGAGTAATCGCAGCGTCGCTCCACCGCCAACCGCACCGCCCCCCCGCGAGGGCACCCGACACGATGGCAAAGTTCGAATTGAATTCGCTACTCAGCTACGACGACGCAGCATTGCTCGAAGAATTGCGGCGCATCGCGTCACTGGTCGACGCTCCGTATCTCACAGCCGCCGCTTTCAACAAGCTCTCGAAATGCTCAGCATCGACTATTCAACATCGTTTCGGTGGCTGGAAACGCGCATTAGAGATGGTTGGTCTTGGGCATCGATTTAGTCATTCAAAATCCGGCAAATCAGCGGCGCGGCGCGAGTTCAGCGATGAATTCCTTTTGAACGAACTACGTGCAGTTGCAGCGACACTCAGAAAAGCGAGCATCACATTCGATGAGTTCAATGCACATGGAAGCGTACATGGCGAGACCGTGAGGCGTAGGTTCGGAGGCTCTTGGCAAAAGGCATTGGAGCGTGCCGGAATGCAGGTCTGCAATCTCGGTCGCCGATACTCTGATGATGAGTATTTTGAGAACCTACTCACCGCTTGGACTCACTACGGACGGCAACCAACCTATGGAGAAATGGATCGCGAGCCATCACGAATTCGTGCTCGTGCCTACGAAGCCAAATGGGGTACGTGGCGTAAAGCACTATTGGCGTTCATCGACGTTGCAGAGCGACACGACGATGCTGAACTCGATGAGGACAGTGACCGTGGAATTGACCCGCCTGAAGCATGCGATCCGACACCGGTTGATCGCGTGAGACCTCGGCGGACGCAAAAGAAACGTCACGATCCAAGTGACAGCCGACACATTCCGCTTTCACTTCGTTACCAGATATTGAAACGAGATTCCTTTCGTTGTGTCGGGTGTGGGGCAAGTCCATCGACAAAATTGGGGTGTGTGCTGCATGTTGATCACATTCTCGCGTTTTCGAACGGTGGGAAAACGCTCGTTGAAAATCTGCGAACACTCTGCGAGGAATGCAATCTGGGAAAAGGCGCAGGGGCTGGCTGAGTCGCGACCCCGCATTCAGGAATCACTCCCTACCTCGACGTCTCCGTATTGAGATTCCGGGAGGCGTCGATCACGTCATGAATCGCGGCGTCGATCGCGCGGACATCGTTCGCGACGACGACGACCGGCACGAATGGTTTCGGCTCTTCAACCGCGTCGCCACTCGTTGTGACAGGCGAGAATTGTCGGGTCGGTCGAGCATCGCGAGACCCACCAACCGCGCAACATATCGTGCATCGACCAACTATTCGTGTTGGGACTTCAAGGCCGTTACGTTGCGTCGGGGTTGCCTGTGATGCGCCAACTTGGGCTGTCCCGATTTTTGTACGTGCGGTACAAAGCACGCGACTAAAGGGTTCAATCGCGAGAAGGGAATCTGCGATGCCTTCAGAAATCGAAAAGCGTTACCGGCAATACGTGGACTACATCCGCATCACCACGACAAGCGTGCGATCCGTTCGCAATTCGGATGCGCGTCCCAACGGCGTCCAACTTCGGTTCACCCCGCCGTCGACGGCCGAGTTCTCAGCATGGTGGAACCGCATTTCCACTGAGCCTGAGACGTTAGCTCGCTGGACTCAACGTCTTGATGCGCCGGAAGAGTACTTGGACAGGACTCGAATCGAGCTTCGGACATGTCTCGAATCACTGCCGCTGGCCCCGGCGGCGTGAAGGCGGTTTGGTTCTCGTTTTTTGGCTTTCCTGAGATTCAGCGGTTGGGCAGATCGAGACGGCGAGCCGTTTGAGAGTTGAATGCCACGGCTTCCTCGTTTCTGACCGAGTCCTCAGAAACTGCAGCAGACGGGTTGGATCGGCTTGTGGCAAGGTATAGCCGCCGATGTGAAAGATCTCGGTGCAGAGACGCCAAATGAGGCTCGCCGTTGACTCGCTCGACTCGAATGTTTCGAGAAGTGCGTTACCAATTTCCGAAGCCCAGAAGGCCGCAGCATCGCGTGACTCGACGCTGCCGAACAAATTTTGAGTGAGCTTGAACTCAGTCATTTCACCAAGTTCAGCCAAACCCGCGTCATCAGGATTGCGAACGATGCGACGGACACCGGGGGCCAATTGCATCTGCCGCCGAACGATCTGGTTGACGTCGCTCGAGACCCCACCAAGCCGTCGGCCGTCTTGAAACACGAAGCCCTCCGAGTCTGGCCACCCGTACACAGCCACACATTCTGTTCCGAGGCAGAGGCTCGGTTCTCCTGGCTCCGGACCAACGAACACAACAAAGAGTTGTTGGTTTGGCTCAAGGTCAAATTCATCGGCCCAAGGTTCCAAGACCACTTTCAGCGGACGGTCGGCGCTGCTGACAATGGGTAGCACTCGGCGAATCAGTTTGGGGCAACCAAGATCAATCATCGGCTTCCCCTTTTTCCGGCGTGCAGCAAGGTCAAGCATTTCTCCATGAGTTGCTTCCGAATTGGAGCAGTCTGGCCACCGCGTCCGTGAATGATTGTGTCCGCATAGAAGTCGCGACATCCAGTGACGATCGCCTCGGTCACGCCGTTTCCTTTTAGCTCAGACAGGCTGATCGTCTCAAGACGCTTTGCCGCATCAACTGGTCCGTGTCCCCACATGAACTTTCCAAACGCCGCAGCGCTCGAAAAGTGGCTCGACGGATAGGGTGGTTGTCGGGCCATGTTTGCTTTCAGTGCTGTCCTGGGTCGGCCAATAGTTGACCCACTCTACTCGGAACGCGAATCTCCCGGCAGCCGCATGAGAAATTTGGAGCGTCCATGATTCTGAGACTTTCATCCAAACTGGGAACGAGAATCAAAGTCGCGCCGAAAGTGGTGTTGCCGTTGGAGGCGAATCTGTTGGCGGATTGGTCGGGACATCTTTTCACGGCGGACCGGACGCAGTATGTGATTCTTACCAACACCGCCTCGTTGTACTCGGCGATCGCGTACGCTCGCGGGATGACGAGCAATCCCCAATTCATCGCGCGAGCACAGGATGTGATTCGTGCGGGGACAAAGGGGTCAGGAGTCGTTGATTTGTGACGAGGGGCTTTCTAAACTGGGATCATGCCACGAGCACCCCGAGCAGATGAAGCGGGCGGGTTGTATCATGCCCTGAATCGAGGGAACGCCCGTGCCCGGATTTTTCGCAAGCAAGCGGACTACGAAGCCTTTGAGCGAATTCTTGGCGAAGGGTTAACGCGCTACCCAGTGCAGTTGTTTTGTCACCAGTTGATGCCGAACCACTGGCATCTGGTTTTGCGTCCCACCGATGAGGGGGCCATGAGCCGGTTTTTGCGCTGGGTCACGGCCACTCACACCATGCGCTACCATGCCCATTACCACACTTCGGGCACGGGTCACGTTTACCAGGGGCGATTCAAGAGCTTCCCGATCGAGGATGGCGACCACTTTCTGACCGTCTGCCGGTATGTCGAGCGGAACGCCCTGCGTGCCGCACTCGTGCCGCGAGCGGAAGACTGGCGCTGGGGATCGCTGTGGCGTTGGCAGCAGACAGTCGAGCCTCGTCCGGCCTTGCTGTCTCCCTGGCCAATTCCACGTTTGTCCAATTGGGTTGCGAGAGTCAACGAGCCTCTGACGGAACGGGAGTTGGCCGCTGTGCGACGGTCGGCCCAGCGCGGCAGCCCTTTCGGTGAGTCGTCCTGGATCGAATCGAC
>CAYSHJ010000440.1:0-6670 GCA_964430385.1 uncultured Planctomycetaceae bacterium | reverse complement strand
GCTCGCGCCGAAGCCGCCGGCAAAGAACTGGATGCTCTGCTCGGTTCGCGCCGTCGCTCCGCCCCGAGATGACCCCCCCCCACCGCTTCGCGCCCCGCTCGCCCAAAAAAAAGAGCAGGGGGGGCGCATGAAAAAGCCCGGTGGCTGGCAGGCCGGTCCGGGCGAGGAAACACACAGTGACACACTATATTACGACACCTCGCCGCGTTAAACGTCGCCGGCCATCTGAAAAATTTTTTTCTTTGAACTCGGCCTGCAAACGGTAGCCCTCGAAAATCTGCGTCCGTCGCCGGAAAACAGTCTGCTTTATCGCAAGCGCACTGCCAAACATCCGGATCGCAAGCGGCTCGTTCGGAGTATTCGCGAGACTAGGGGCGTTCAAGCTCCGTTGCTCGTCTCGCGGGATGGCTACATCGTCAGCGGTCACGAGCGATGGGCCGCCAGTCGCGAAGCCGGCTATTCGGATGTACCGATCATCGTCCTCGATCTACCTCGATGTGAGCACACATCGGACGAGTGGCTCGCGATTCTGCGTGAGCACAACACTGGCCGCGAGAAGACGCTGGACGAGCGGATTCGCGAAAAGGTTGTAGACGTCAGTCCTGACGAAGCCATGCGAGCCGTCGTCGATGACCAAGTCAAACGCTCCAAGCCGAAGACCAAGACCGTATCCATCACGGACGAGATCAAGAGACGGTCAAGAATCACAGCCCAGTCGCGTGACTTTGCGGAAGCGATCAAAAGCATTCTGACCGGAGTGCTGAAAGATGTGCTCCCGGTCAACGAGCGGGCGATTCACTATCGACTGCTGCCACCTTTGAACATTCGCACAAGTCGCGGCAAGAAGGGATTCTTGTACGAAAACAACAGGAATTCATCGCAAGCGCTGAGCCGAATGCTGACACGGCTGAGACTCTGCGGTGAGGTGCCGTGGGAGTGGATTTGCGATGAGACTCGCCCCGTTGGTCTTTGGCAGACCTGGCGCGATTCGGGGGATTTTCTCGGCGAGCAGATGCACGACCTTTACACGGGATTCGCACGCGACCTCATGCAAAGTCAGGGAGCACATTACGAGATCATTATCGAGAAGTTGACAGTCAAACGATTCATCGACACCGTGGCGGCGCGATACACGATCCCGACAGCGACCCTTCGCGGCAGCAGTGGCATCGACGCTCGCTATCAGATTGCCCAACGGTATCTCGCGTCCGGAAAGCAATGTCTCGTGTTGTTCGTGCTCACAGATTGCGATCCTGCCGGAGACATGATTTGCGAGAGCACTACACGCTCGTTGCGAGATGATTTCTCGATTGCGAACGTCCAAGCGATTCGAGTGGCGATGACACATGCTCAAGCGGACGAGCAGGGAGTGTCGCAGTCGCTCGACGTGATGATCGCCAAGGAATCGTCGGTCACGCCGAAGTTTATCAAGCTACATGGGCGGAACGATTGCTACGAACTTGAGGCCGTATCACCTGAGGTGCTCAGCCGATGGCTCGACAACGAAATCCGCGCGAACATCGACGTTGAAGCGTACAACGCTGAAGTCGCCGCACAAGCTGTTGACGTCGCCAAAATTCGAGCCACCCGCACCGCGACTCTCGAAGTCATCCGCACAGCGGAGACGGGGGGTGGCGAGTGACCCCAAATCTCCATTGTGAGACTAGTCTACAAGTTGCCGCGAAACTCGCCGCGATCCACGAGAACGACCTGCGCGGATGGCCCATGACACCCTGCCACTCGAAGGAGCCGTACCGTACCGGCTGGGAAAGCGAGCGGCTCGGATGCGAGAAGATGGCCGAGATATTGGCCAACGACGCGACAATCAATATCGGTGTGCTGCTCGGCGAGCCATCACGCTGGCTCGTGGACGTGGACCTCGACCACCCGCTCGCCGTCGAGATGGCGGACGAGTACCTGCCCGCGACGGAGTCCGTCTTTGGCCGCGCCGGCAAGCTCCGATCACATCGCCTCTACTATGTGACCGCGCCAGTCGATACTCAGCAGCATCGGCTACCCAAAGCGAAAAGCGAATCCGGAAAAGGCAAGATGATCGTCGAGCTGCGCAGCACGGGCGCACAGACCGTGTTCCCGCCGAGCATCCACGACACCGGCGAGCGAATCGAGTGGCACACGGACGGCGAGCCAGCCAGTATTGCGCCGGACGTGCTATCGGCCGCCGTCGCACGCCTCAAGGATGCCGTCCGCGCGAGGCTCGGTGTGACGACTCCGCCGCCGCGCGTGAATGGCCTCACTCCCGCGACTGATATGTTTGACCGCGCCAAGATCATCGACCGCGCGAGCAAGTACATCGCGAAGATGCCACCGGCTGTCAGCGGTGAAAATGGGCACGACACGGCATTTCACACGGCGTGCGAGTTGTTCCGGTTCGGCTTGACGGATGACGAAGCGCGAAGCGTATTCGACGATTTCAACGCGCGATGCCTGCCGCCTTGGAATGACAAAGACATCGCGCACAAACTCGCAGCCGCGCGAGAAAAGGTGACGGCCGCCGGGCAATTCGGTTCTCGACTACACGCCGAAAACAACGGCCGGGGGACATATCAGCGAGGCGCGCCACCCGTCGCGAAAGAGGGGGGGCAGTCGCTCATTATTCCCGTCCCGAACGACGCTGACACCTGGCCGGACCCGCCGCGTGAAACAGCGTTCCACGGACTGGCCGGAGATTTCGTTGGCACGGTCGAGCCACACTCCGAAGCTGATCCAGTCGCGTTGCTGATTTCCTTTCTCGTCGCCATCGGAAACGTGATCGGCAGAACCGCACACTTTCAAGCCGAGTCGTCTCAGCACTTTCTGAATCTATTTTCGACGATCGTCGGGCAGACCTCGAAAGGCCGGAAAGGAAGTTCCCTAGCCAATGTCCGCCGTGTCGTGTCAGACACCGACCCGGCGTGGAGTGGCTCACGTATTCTCACCGGTTTGTCCAGCGGTGAGGGTGTGATTTGGGCCGTGCGTGATCCCATCGAAAAGCAAGAGCCGATCCGAGAAAAGAAAATCATCACGGGATATCAGACCGTGATTGTTGACCCCGGCGTCGAAGACAAACGTCTTCTCGTGATCGAAGAGGAATTTGCCAACACGTTGAAAGTCATCGGCCGGGACTCAAACACGCTGTCGCCAGTCCTGCGGCAAGCGTGGGATACGGGCTGCCTCAGAATACTCACCAAGAACTCTCCAGCGAAGGCCACGGGCGCACATATCAGTATTATAGGGCATATCACCAAGGATGAACTCCGCCGAGACCTCGCTGAAACAGAGCAGACCAATGGGTTCGGTAATCGGTTTCTGTGGGTCTGTGCTAAACGCTCTAAAGTCCTGCCGCGTGGTGGCAGTCTGACTGACGACGAATTGGCTTCGGTCAGATATCGTCTTAGCGAAGTGGTCCGCTTCGCTGACACGGTCGGACTGATGACCCGTGACCAACCGGCCGAAGAACTCTGGGACGACATCTACCGCACGCTGTCCGCCGACCGACCGGGGTTGCTCGGGTCGATGACCGCGCGAGCAGAAGCACAGGTCATGCGGCTCGCCTGCCTGTACGCCATCCTCGATCTGACGGCCGTAGTTCGGTCGGAACATCTTCACGCCGCCGCAGCGCTCTGGGACTACTGTGATCGTTCGTCCGCGTACATCTTCGGAACGGCACTTGGGGACCGGCTCGCCGATGATCTGCTCTTGGGAATTCGCTCTCGGGGGTCGTCCGGAATGACCCGAACGGACATGCGAGACCTTTTCGGCAGAAACAAGAACGAAGCCGAGATCGCACGGGCACTCGGCAAACTCGCCAAACTAAATCTGATCGAACAAGCCCCCCCGAAAGTCGGCATTGTGGGCCGACCCCCAGAAATATGGCGACTAGTGTAAAGGTGTTCTATTTGGTCGTTTGGTCGTTTTGGTCGTTCGCACTCGCTCTTTCTGGCATACCGCAAGGAATGTTTTAACTGTTTGAGGGGGTAAGGTATAGAAGATGGATAATCAACTGGCACATCACAGCGACAAGCAAGGTGGACGACCGAAACGACTTAAACGACCAAATTACTTTGACGCGGCCAGCCTGCCGCCGTTCCCAATGTGGATCGGCCAGCTTGCGTCCGGAAGGCGACGGCCGGCAAGGCGACCCGCAAGGAATGAAGAAAATGCCCACGACGAAGCCGCAATGTCCCGCTTGGCAACACAAGCCGCAGTGCCCGGCCTGCAAGTGCTGCGAGCTGCGACCGTTCAGTGGACCATTCAAAGCGTTCGAGTGCGTCCGCTGCGGTGCACTCATGAGGGAAAAGACTATCAGAGTGATTTCGGCTACCCGACCGAGAGATATTGTCTACTCACAGTTATAGGTAGTAGGTGAAGAATGGTCAGCAAGGAAGACTATCGCAAGGCGGCCGAAATCTTGTGGGGCGATGCAGGGCGTTGGGCCTGCGATGAGTTTGATCGGCTCAATGCAATACTGTTCTCGGAACAGATCCCGCCGCTTCCAATCGTCATCGGCCTTGTGGCCTTTGGCAAATGTTTGGGTCTCACACGAGGGCGTGGCAACTGGCTCGGAGGCACTGAACTGCCACGGATCACGTTGGCCTCGAATCGTTTTGCTGGTGGCACGAATCGCATCAGCGACACGCTGCTCCATGAGATGGTTCACGCAAAACTGATACTTGCGAAGCTCGATCCCTCCCACAACGCAAGACCCTGGTGTGCTGAGCTCGAGCGCCTGTCGCCAGTCGTCCTCGGCCGCACCATCCAAGCCAATCCGATCAGCCCAAGCAAGATCAACGGTCGAAGCGTGCGGATCGAAAAGCCTGGACACCTCGCTCGAATGCAACTCGCAAGGTGGCCGCATTCTTTACGTGAGCCTGACCGAGAACCTGGTATTGTCTTCGACGTTGATAGTTACTGACCCGGACTGTGATGCGTTCCAATAGCGTTATAAGGCCTGGTTCATGTTGGGTAGCAGGTGGTGACCAGATTGGGGTGTGAAAAATGTCTGTTTCCGTGAAGCTTGGTTGGGTCTCAATCCAATTTCAGTTTCAGGGAGGAAACAGACATGGACGATTCTCAATTGCCGGTGGTGGGATTGCCAGCAACTGCGTGCATAGCAACCGCGTGTCGGGCCAAGACGTTGGAGCCGGGTCAGCGAGGCGAATTGGCTTTGGGGGTGTTGACGGGGAGTCGTTCGGCGGCTCAGGCGGCCCGGGACAAAGGTGTCAGTCGCAAGTTTGTCGGGGCGCAGGTAGAGATCGCGCGGCAAGCGGTCCAGCACGCCTTCGAGCCGGACTCCGCCGACTCTCCGCCCGGCAGGGACGAGCGGGTGTTGTTCTGGCTGCCAGTCACCGGTCGTTTGATCCAGCGGCTGGTGCTGGGCTTGATCCTCAGTTGTCACAGTTCTTATCGCGGCGCGTGGTCGCTACTGACGGAGGTGTTGGGGATCGTGATCTCGGTGGGGACGATTCACAACATCGTGTGTGCGGCGGCGCTGTCGGCGCGGCGGATCAATGAGCGGGCCGATCTGTCGGGCGTGCGGATCGGGGCGCACGACGAGATCTTTCAGAACGGGCAGCCGGTGCTGGTGGGCTGCGACGTCGAGTCGACGTATTGCTACTTGCTGAGTCTGGAAGAGCATCGTGATGCGGAGACGTGGGGACTGCGGCTGATGGAACTGGGCGACCACGGCTGGAAGCCCGACGCGACCATTGCGGACGGTGGTCGCGGATTGAGGGCCGGTCAGCAGTTGGCGTCGCCCGGGTTGCCGTGTCGCGGCGATGTCTTCCACGCGGAGCGCGAAGTCGGTCAGGTCGCGACGTACCTAGAGAACCGGGCCTACGGAACCATCACCGCCTGCGAGCAGCAAGAGCGACGCATGCGGCAGGCCAAGCGCAAGGGCCGGGGCAACAAGCACTCGAAACAACTGGCTCAAGCGCGGCAGGAGGAGTCGCGCGCGGTGCGTCTGGCGGCGGACGTGTCGCTGTTGGTGAGCTGGCTGCGCGACGATGTCCTGTCTGTCTCCGGTCCCGATGTCGCCACACGACGAGACCTGTTCGACTTCCTCGTCGTGGAACTGGAACGACTCGCGCCGCAGTGCTCGCACCGGCTGGCCCCCGTGATCCGCGCGCTGCGCCACCAGCGCGACGACCTGCTGGCGTTCGCCAAGGAACTGGACCTCTCGCTGGCGGCCCTCGCGGCGGAACACCACGTGTCGGTCGAGGTGGTGCGCGAAGTCCTCGCGCTGCTCACACCGCGCACGACCAAACAATGGCAGGCCGAAGCCGCGCTGCGACGCCAATTGGGCGAACGATTCCACGCGATCCGCACCGCCGTCGCCACCCTGGCCGATCACACGATCCGGGCGAGTTCCGTGGTGGAAAACATCAACAGCCGTCTGCGGAACTACTTCTTCCTCCGCCGCCAACTGGGCTCCGAATATCTGGATCTGCTCCGCTTCTACCTGAACCACCACCGGTTCCCGCGCAGCGAACGCCCCGAACGAGTCGGCCACAGCCCCCACGAACTGCTAACCGGCCAAACCCAACCCCACTGGCTGGACCAACTCACCAACCCGCCCAGCCACGCCGCCTAACCGTTGGCAGCTCTCGCCCCGCAACGACTACGCTACCGCTGCGCGCCTGCTACCTGAAAATCTCGCGATTTGAACCAGGCC
>CAYSHJ010000439.1:0-2074 GCA_964430385.1 uncultured Planctomycetaceae bacterium | reverse complement strand
GGCCAAATCGAAACTGTCCCATTTGGAAGACGATCCCGAATCCAACCCGACGCTTTCGACGTTGCGTCGATACGCCACGGCCCTCGGAAAGAAACTCTCGGTGCGTTTGACCGATCAAGTCGCGACGGTGTGATCGTGCGTCTTGATTCCAGCAGATTCTTGTTTAGGAGACACCATGAGTTCAAATTGGCAAGTCGCGATCACCTGTGCTGCCCTCGCTGTAGTGGGCGGCTGCGGGGGCACGAAGAAGCCTGCTGACATTCCGGACGCCACAGCTCGTGTTGACGCCGCGCTCCAAATCAGCGGGCACAATCAGAAGGATGAGGCGCTCGCCATTGCTTGTCGAGACGCTGCTAAGGCAGGTGCGGGTGAAGCGGTACTGAAAGGTCTCCCACAAATCGTCAGCCATAATCTCCTAGATGAAGTAGCGGAAGACTGTGCCCTAAAACTGCGAGACTCCGGCCAAGGGGCTGCGGCCAATGAAGTTGCCAATCTCATTGTGAGTCATATCAAGCGCGACGAAGTGTTAAAGAAGTTAGCGTCCGGTTCGTGAGGTCCACGTTGCCCATTATGGTTCGGCCGAGTGCTGCTCGTTCAGCGACGCCAAACCAAGGAGAAATCCATGTTTCATATTGGTCACGAAAAAGTTCCGATGTGTTCCGGTCATGGACCGACGCGGCGGAGTTTTCTGCAAGCGGGGTCGGCGGGGTTGATGGGCTTGTCGCTGCCGAGTCTCGTCAATCCTGTCACAGGAGATTTCTCATGCAACTGACCGTTGATGAACGTCGTGCGGTGGAAGCTGGAGTGCCGCTGCGCTGTGTTGTTCCGGGAACCCAATTGACGTGTGTCATTCTGCGGAATGACGTGTTTGCCAAATTGCAACTCCCCGTGGAAGTCATCGACAGCGATCTCTTGGATGACCTCTATTTGGACTTGAGTGCGAACACGCCCGACGACTGGAAGGCTCCTGAAGAGTGTGCTGTCGGAGTCAATCCATCATGAAGCGTTAGGGCTAAAGTGACCTTGGCTCGGTTTACGAACTGGAGTGTTGACCATGAATCGTATCAGTGTTGCCGAAGCGGCACATGACTTTCCCAAGATCCTGCGTCGAGTGACCGGACACGGCGAATCGCTGGCACTGGAGGACGGACGCCGCGTTGTCGCATGGTTGACTCCGCCGGGAGATCGCGAGTACACGGTCGCCGATTTGGAGCGGCTGTTTGCATCATTGCCGGCGCTGGGCGAAGACGTGGACGATTTCGCGCGTGACGTCGAATTGGCAAACGCCTTGCTAGCTGCGGAAGTTTCACGATGGGAGTAATCGTCGATACCAACGTCTTCATCGAAGCCGAACGGCGACACGGTGCAGTTGATCTCAACCCGTGGAAGGATCGCGGTTCGGTCTTTTTGAGTGTTATCACCGTCTCCGAATTGCTCGTTGGAGTCCATCGCGCGAACACGCCCGAACGAAAGTCACGCCGCGCCGAGTTTGTCGAGGCGATCTTGACCGCAATTCCCATTCTAAAAGTGGATGAAGAGGTTGCTCGGAAACACGCCAATTTATTGGCCGGTCTCGCTTCGCGAGGTCAGATGATTGGCGCTCACGATCTGTGGATCGCCGCAACTGCCATCACCCATAATCACGCCCTGTTTACCGCGAATACTGCTGAGTTTCTTCACGTCGAAGGGCTTGAAGTTTTGCAGTTCGCGTAAATAAGACGATAAACACCACATTGGAAATCGAAATTCTTAATGGGAGATCACCATGCTTCATGTCGGAAATGAAAAAGTCCCCATGTGCTCTGGTCATGGACCGTCGCGGCGGAGTTTTCTGCAAGCGGGGTCGGCGGGGTTGATGGGATTGTCGCTGCCGGCGTGGATGTCGCTGGAAGCCAGCGGGGCCGTCGATCAGTCGCAGCAGAAAATTCGCAACTGCATCACCATTTTTTTGGTTGGCTCGCCGGGTCAGCACGATACCTGGGACATGAAGCCGGAAGCTCCGGCCGAGATTCGGGGGAAGTTCAAGCCGATCGACACCAACGTCCCCGGCATTCAAATCTGCGAGCACTTCCCG
>CAYSHJ010000438.1:0-3392 GCA_964430385.1 uncultured Planctomycetaceae bacterium | reverse complement strand
CAATAATCTGGCCATACTGCTGCGCGACCGGCAAGAACTCGTGCGCGCAAGGCAACTGCTCGAACAAGCAATTGTGTACCAGCAGGCTGCCAAAGCTCACGATTCGACCGAGGAGGTGTTGCGGGACCAGGAGAGGTTCCGGGAATACCTTCGCAATCATTTGGTGACTCTGGCGGGCGTGTTGCTCGATCAACAGGAGCACGCCGGCGCGGTCGAGGCCGCGCTGCAATTACCGGGGATTTGGCTGGACCAA
This sequence comes from uncultured Planctomycetaceae bacterium, assembly GCA_964430385.1. Lineage (GTDB taxonomy): Bacteria > Planctomycetota > Planctomycetia > Planctomycetales > Planctomycetaceae > CAYSHJ01. The sequence goes on along the minus strand of CAYSHJ010000438.1, from coordinate 3,139 downwards.
CCCCGCCAGGCCTGTAACGCAGCCGATTATCTCGACGCCGCCGCGCATCTAGCATGCGCTGACCAACGGCTATCCGAGCCAGAGCGGCAGGCGCGGTCACAAGATTACACGCGCCGAGCTGCCCAGTTGCGCTGGGAGACCGCCCAGCGCGACCGAGATGACCCTGAAATTGAAAACTACCTCGCCTGGCACCTGGCGACCAGTCTCGAAGCAGACTTTCGAGATCCGTCGCGCGCGGTGAAATTCGCAAGCCGAGTTGTCAAGGGTCACCCAGAGAAGGCCGAGTATTGGAGCACCCTGGCTGCCGCCCAGTACTCTGCCGGGAACTGGAAAGCGACCATCACTGCGCTGCAAAAACTACGGGGACTTCAGAGGGAATACTCCGCCAGTGATGCCCTCCGAATGGCCAAGACTTACTGGCAGCTCGGCGACCATCAGCGAGCACGGGATCTCTTCCCCGCAGCCCCGGAATGGATCGACGAGAACCGACGTCCCGAAGAGACGCTTGATCGCTTGCGCAAGGAAGTTGCGCGCTGTGGTCTAAGTCGTAACGAATAGCGCCAAGGATCGGGCAGCACACGCCAGGCGAGCAGCCGTTTCTCGAGGCACTTCTGCCCAGCAGAACCAGAACACCGACCCCTTGAAGATGGAATACATTCCGCATGGCCCGAAATTGTCCGTGCAGTTTGATTTCGCCTGTCACACTTGCGATTTTTCTGCGGGTAGGAGGTGAGAGGCCGTGCATTTTTTACTTCCGGCTGGGTGAAAAGGTGGCAGACAGCGTTGCCCGATTCGCGCACCTGGCAAGAACGCCGACATATAGCATGAGAATTAAGACATAGATATTCAGCCGAATCAGGCTGACTTTTTTTGTCCTGAGCCAACAATAAATGGGTGCTTGTGGGAGTCATGAAAAAGAATTATAAAAATATATCTATGTTCCTTGACAACAGCACTGATAGTTGTTTCAGTTCCCTACCATTGGGAGTTCTATGGGTTCTATAAATTCTCCGGTTCGCTCCTTTTCGATGTCGATGCGGACCGTAAACGTCTAAGTTCCTGTCCAAGCCTGATCGCGGTGCCCTCGCGGACACTTCTTTTTGCCGCACGACGAACCCATGTCGGTCCGCCGCACTTTGCGGATGCGTTGCAAGGAGTGAACTTCCTCCTTGTCTCGTCAGGATTCACCTCCGACGAATTGATTGGCCGCATCCGAAGTTCCACCAGACCTGACAGCATTCGGTGACCCGTTTCACCCGCTGTCGCTCCCCGTGCGTACCGTTCGTACGTCCAGAGTTGGTGGTCTCCTGTCCTTGATTGTGGCCGCAGAGTTTTGCGAAGACTTCGTCTAGGAAGAACAATAATGTCTCTCAAGATCTGGCAAAGAATTCTCGATTCGACCCGCGCTTCGGGCCGGAGAGAACGCAACCGTCGGCGACCAACCGCCTGCACGGCGGCCACCCGCTGCCAACCGCGACTCGAAACGCTGGAGGACCGCTGCCTGCTTTCGTTCGGCGCCGGGGGCGTTGTCACCACGGACCTCCTCGCCACTCAAGGAGATTGGATCGAGGGCGTCGCACTTCAGGCCGACGGCAAGATCGTCGCGGCCGGTAACAACGGGCTGGCCCGGTATAACGCCGACGGCACGCTCGACGTAGGATTCAACGCCGGCGGGAGCCAGCCTGGCACCATCGTGGCGGGTGGCTATCAACACTATTTCAACGACGTGGCTCTGCAAGCCGACGGCAAGATCGTGGCGGCGGGCATGAAGCTCGGCACCTATGACCTGGACTTCCTGGTCTCGCGGTACACTCCGGCGGGAATTCCCGACGCAACATTCGGCGTGAACGGGCAGGTCACGCTAGTCTTTCAAGGCGGTACAAGTGGAACGAATGACGAGATCGAGGCGCTGGCGATTCAGCCTGACGGGAAGATCGTCGTCGCTGGGAGGGCCCATAACTCGAGTAAAAGCGAGTGGGTGGTGATGCGGTTCTTGCCAAACGGCAGCCTGGACACGAGCTTCGACCGCGACGGGAAACTGACGACCACATTCGGGAACAAGACCTCAACCCCGGCGCCGTACGCCGTCGTTTTACAACCGGACGGAAAGATCTTGGTAGCCGGCAATGTCTACGGCGGGACAACGAGTCGCACGGACTTCGCCGTGGTCCGCTACAACGCGGATGGCAGTCTGGATCAGACGTTCGGCCAAGGGGGGAAGGTTCGCACCGATTTCGGTTCAGAAGTCGGCCAGGCAATGGGCGTGGATGAGGCCCGTTCGATCGCGCTGCAATCCGACGGCAAGATCGTCGTGGGCGGCAATACGACCGGCGGAATCACTTACACCGAGCGGCAGTCGGCTCTCGTCCGATACAACCCAAACGGCTCGCTGGACTCGACCTTCGACGGAAATGGGAAGGTGTCGCGCAGTGGCCCGAGGTACGAAAGCGTCTCCATCCAGCCCGACGGCAAGATCGTCGCCGGCGGAGGTGACGGTACAGGTCTAGTCGACCGATTCAGTGCGGCCGGCTCGCCGGATACTTCCTTTGACTTGGACGGTCGCAGGACGCTCAACGACGCGTCCTCTTTCATCTATCTCTCAACGGCCCGGGACGTCGCAATCCAACCGGACGGCAAAATCCTGGTTGTCGGCGGCTCCGACTCCTACGGAGACACGCGGTTCGCCCTAGCCCGGCTCAACACGGACGGCAGCCTGGACGCGGCTGCCCCGCTCATGGCGGCAAGCCAGCCGGCACCGGCCGACGCGTCGCTGGCGACGTTGACCTACGAGCAACTCCAGCCCGTGCTCGCCGACGCCTCCGCTCGCTGGAGCGCCGCCGGAGCGGACGTCTCGGAACTAACCGGCGTCACGGTGCAGATACTCGGGACTCACGACGACGTCTTGTCAGTCGACGAGTTGTTCGGACAGTTGAGCGACCAACGCAGCGGGGCGTGGCTGGGAGGATTGCTCAACGACGAGTTCGAATCCACGTGAATCGCGCGAATTCGATGACATTCGGAAAGTTCACCAAACATCACCGTCAGCCACTGACCACTGATTTCCGACGACTGATTTCTGAAGTAAGAAGGCCGGTGAGGATCAGCCGCCAAGCACAACCCTCACCAGCCCGGCATCGCT
>CAYSHJ010000437.1:0-2591 GCA_964430385.1 uncultured Planctomycetaceae bacterium | reverse complement strand
AGCACGCGATTGCAGATCATCGAAGTTCCTCGCGCTGGTGAGTCCGGCAAGTGGGTTTTGTATGCGATCGAACAAGCGTGCCAGGTCACGTCGCGCCGCGAGCCGATCCAGCGACACATCGCTCGGCAGTTGAAACTCGGCGATGCGGTAATCGGGCGACGCCGGTTGGCAGCGGAACAGCCACGGATCCGCGCCGTGGCCGAGCAACCCACCCTCTTGCCCCGGCCAAACGGAGCCGTCGGTATTGAAGATGTGATTTGGCAAACGCACGGACGTCGGCAAGTCGCCGAGTGAACCGCTCAAGCGTTGCAGGACGGAACCCCAGTTCGGCCAGTCGTTCGGAGGGCCGGGATTCGCGTTCTCCGAATTCATCGGGATATGCGGCTTGCCGGTCAGCATGCAGTAGCCGCTCGACGAGTGCGCGTTGTCGTTCGTCGAGACCGCTCGCAAGACGGCCAGCTTGTCGGCGTGCATCGCGAGTCGAGGCATCAGCTCGCCGAATTGCACTCCGGGAATTTTGGTCGCGATCGGAGCAATTTCGCCGCGTACGTTGTCCGGCGCGTCGGGTTTCGGATCCCACGTTGATTGCTGCGGTGGCCCGCCCATTAGAAAGAGAACGATACACGATTTGGCGCGGCCGCCGCCGCTCGGCTTGTGAGCTTCCGACGCGAGTACGTGCGATCCATCGAACAACTGCGGCAGCGACAGACCACAGGCGCTCAGGCTGCCAATACGCATGACCTCGCGCCGCGAAACGTGGTCGCATAATCGCGTGCCGTGGGACTGCAGGCTGAGCATGGCGATCTCCCGACTTCGTGGAACGGTTTGTCAAACCGTCCGTGGCTGCGGCCGAAACGGTCTCGGCCGGTTTGGAATGCCGACCGATGCACCTGGCTCAACGAGAATATCGTATGCCAACCGATCAATGCTTGTCGATTCGGACATGCCCCGAAAAAGTCTGCCGACTGAGGCCGATTGTGACAAGAGGTGTGACGGATTTCATGATCGGGTCGCGAGGATTTCGAGTTGATTGCAGGCCCATTGCTCTGCCCTATAATCCCCGCCTTTCGCGGACACGAGCCAAAGGAGACGACCTTGCGTTGGCTATTGAACGCCTTGTCCACGTCCGTGGGCAGGAAAGTGGTCATGGCGATCACCGGGTTGTTGTTGTGCGGCTTTTTGGTCGCGCATCTGGCCGGCAATCTGCTGCTGTACGTCCCTGACGGCGGGCAGAGCTACAACGAATACGCTCACGCTCTGCATAAGCAAGTCGTGCTGCTGGCGATCGCGGAGTTCGGACTGGCCGTTCTCTTTGTCGCGCACATCATCATCGCGATCCAAGTCTCTGCCGAGAACCGGGCGGCTCGCAAAGTTGGCTGCGCCATGACGCGATCGAAGCAGGAAGGCCGCTACGTAATGGAAGGTTATCGGCCCGATACGTGGATGTTGGCCACTGGTATTATCGTACTAGGATTCCTGATCCTGCATCTGATGGATTTCAAGTTCGAGATCTGGTCCGATAAGTTCTACAAAACCGAAGCCGGCTCGAAACTGGAACCGTTCGACAAGGCGAAGGCACTCCTCTCGCCCTCGAACATGATCACGATCGTCGGTTACGTTATTGGAAGTTTGGCCTTACTGGCCCACTTGGCTCACGGGTTCCAAAGCGCGTTTCAGACGCTCGGCATCAACCATCCCAAATACACGCCGCTGATCAAGTTCGTCGGTTTGTTGTTCGCGATCGCGATTGGCGTGGGGTTCGCGACGTTTCCGCTGGCGTGGGCGTGGCGTCACGGCGAAAGTCCGCCGAAATCGGTGCAGGCTTCTCCGGCTCCTCAGGTCTGGCCGACCGCAGCGACCAAGAGTCCCGCTGCCGCTGCCCGGTCGAAAAAGAAAAGCAATATCGAACACTCAATCATCCTTCTGGATGAGCCGACGACGGGAACTCTTAAAGGTGTTGATGATCCTCGGATCGATTAACGAGTCAATCGACGTACTCTTGAGGAGTTGGGTGACGAATTGGGAATCAAAATGGAACCGCCTTTCAAATTTGAGCCTCAGAAAAAAGTTCCCGTGCCGAAAGGCTTGCGATAGACGTGGCACCTCCACGCAGTCACACGAACCACACCACTGCCTCACGGCAGAACAACGAACTGGTAGGAGTCGGCCTTATGGCTGAAGTGCATGCGACAACCACCCTAGGCTCGGACCGGCTGAAGTCAAACGAGCCCAGCGGCGACATTCAGACGAGTTGGGAGCGACACAAGTTTGATCTGAAGCTGGTCAATCCCGCGAACAAGCGGAAGTTCAACATCATCGTCGTCGGCACGGGGCTGGCCGGGGCGAGCGCGGCGGCTGCGCTGGCGGAGTTGGGCTACAACGTCAAAACGTTTTGCTTTCAGGATTCGCCTCGCCGAGCACACAGCATCGCGGCTCAGGGCGGCATCAACGCGGCGAAGAATTACTGCAACGACGGCGACTCGGTGTGGCGGTTGTTCTACGACACCGTCAAGGGAGGTGACTTCCGCGCTCGCGAATCGAACGTCTATCGGCTGGCGTCGATCAGTACGAGCATCATCGACCAGTGTGTC
>CAYSHJ010000436.1:0-2001 GCA_964430385.1 uncultured Planctomycetaceae bacterium | reverse complement strand
TTCTCCGGACGTGATCGAGTACGGCGAGTTGTCAACGCCGGAGCCAGCCCCGACCGAAGTGTTGGTCAAAGTCGGCGCGGTGGCGGTCAATCCGATCGACACGTACGTCCGAGCCGGCATCGTCAAGATGGCAGCCACGTTTCCGTACATCATCGGCTGCGACTTGGCCGGCACGGTCGAGCGATGCGGGGCCAAGGTCACTCGCTGCAAGCCGGGCGACCGAGTTTGGGGCAGCAATCAAAGTTTGTTCGGTCGCCGAGGCACGTTCGCCGAGCAAGCCGCCGTTGATGAACAGTGGCTATATCCGACTCCGACCGGAATGACCGATTCCCAAGCGGCCGCCGGAGCACTCACGGGCATCACGGCTCACTTGGGCTTGTTCCAGAACGCGGGTGTGAAGTCCGGCGAGTTGGTCTTCGTGAACGGCGGAGCCGGCGGTGTGGGATCGGCCGTTATCCAATTGGCGAAAGCGAACGGAGCCAAAGTCATCGCCACCGTCGGCGGCACCGAGAAGAAGAAACTGTGCGAAGCCTGGGGCGCGGACCTTGTGGTCGATTATCACTCACCCACGATGGACGAGGACATCAGACAGTTCACTCAGATGAACGGTGGCATCCATGTTTGGTTTGAGACGCAGCCACCCAGCAACGTCGATCGCGTCGTGAGCCTGATGGCACCGCGAGGTCGCGTCATTTTCATGGCCGGACGAAGTGCTCGCCCCGAGTTTCCGGTCGGGCCGTTTTACGTCAAAGACCTGCGACTGTTCGGCTTCGCCATGTTCAACGCAACTCCTGACGAGCAACGAGTCTGTGCGGACGCGATCAATCGACTGTTTGTCCAAGGACGTTGGCGTCCGCAGATCGGCCGCACGATGCAACTGTCCGAAGCGGCGGCCGCTCACCGACTGCAAGAGGACAACACGCTCAATAAGCAGGGAACGCTCGCCGGCAAGATCGTGCTTGTGCCTTGAGCGGCCGTGTCGAAACCAGGTGACTCGGTTGCAATCTGCTCGGCAAAGGCGTTTAATCTTCGGACTCTCCTGGCTGGGGAGGAATCGGACGACGCGCGGGATTGATCAAGCCCCCGCGAGTCGAAAGTACCTACACGAGGGACTGTGGTCTCAGTGGGTCATTGGCTTGATCGAACTCTCAGGAAAGGAAGAAGCCAATGCGGCTTGTCATGAACGGCGTCAAATCTTCGGCGCTTGTGGGATTGCTGGGTGTCAGCGTGTGGGCGATCGGCTGCGGCGAAACCACCAGTCCTCCGAAGGGAAATGGAAATGGAAATGGAATTGGTGCGATCGCTCCCGCAAAGACGAACGGTGAAGCCGGCTCGTCATTAGGTGGCGGAGTGGATGTTCCGCTGGATAAATCCGGCGGCACGGTCGATCCCGCCGAATTCACAAAGCCTGCGGACGCTGATGCCAAGCCGGCCGACACGCCGGCGGACAGCACTGAAGACAAGAAAACCGAAGGCGCGTCCGAGTCCAAGTAACTCGATCTCGCGCATCCCTGATTCTCGAAACGCCGTGGCACTTGCCGCGGCGTTTTCGTTTGGCGGAGCGTCTCGCCTATGTCGTCCGTCGGCGCCACTCATTTCGGCTGGACGCTGTTGTTGGAAGACGGCCCGGTGCTTGCGGTCAACAAGCCAGCGGGACTGCTGACTCAAGCACCCTCGGGAGTGCCGTCGCTCGAAGCCGAACTCAAAGCGTTTCTCAAAGCGCGATTCGCGAAGCCCGGCAACGTCTATTTGGGGATTCCACATCGCTTGGACCGAGCAGTTTCGGGAGTGATCGTCTTCGCCCGAAACTCGAAGGCGGCCGCGCGTCTGGCGGAGCAGTTCGAACAGCGACAAGTCCGCAAGATCTACTGGGCCATCGTTGAGCGAGAGCCGTCGCCCCCAGAAGGCACGCTGGTCGATTGGCTGCTGAAGCTTCCCGAGCAATCGCGAGCGGAAGTCGTCACGCCGCTGACGCCCGGAGCGCGCGAGTGTCGGCTGAGT
>CAYSHJ010000435.1:0-4646 GCA_964430385.1 uncultured Planctomycetaceae bacterium | reverse complement strand
GACGACTGGTACTTGGCCGTCGCGTCGTGCAATCGCTCGGCCGCTCGATACACGGCCGCCGCCTGAGTTCGCAAAAAGTCGACCGGCCCGCCAGCGGTTCGACCCGCTGTGCTCAGCTTTCTCAACAACTGAGCTTTCGGGGGAGCCGTTCCGCCCGCGGGAAGCAAAGCCTCCAACTGCGCCACCACCGGCACGGCCACTTTGTCCGCTTGAAATGCCTGCGGCAGACCGCCGTTCAGAACGAGACCATAAAGCTGCTCGTCCGGTTTCTCGGCCACGTGATCAACGACTCGCCCCAGCCAGCCGGTTGTCGGCACGGTGTTGTTCGTGCTGGCGGTGTGCCAAATCTCCATCGAGCGGAAATGCGAACGGTTCGGTTCGGGGTATCCGACGCCTTGCACGACGGCCAACTTGCCGGCTTGAAACAGCTCATGCAGCGGCGCGAGCGATGGATGAAATCCGATGCCATCATTGAGTTTCAGCACGTTCTCCTTCGGGATGCCGAGCGTCGGTCGGTTCTTGTAGTACAGGTCATTCTCAAAAGGGATCAACGTGTTCAAGCCGTCGTTCCCACCGCTCAGTTCAACGACGACGAGCACATGATCGTTCTTCGCCGCCGCCTCCGCACCGACCGCCGCGCGCGCCAGTAACCCCGGCATCGAACCAGCCAACGTCACAAACGATAAACCGCACGCACCTCGTCCGAGAAACTGACGTCGAGTGAACATGATTGTCTCCTTAGAAGTTTGTAGTTCCGGCTTCAGCCGGCGATTGCCGCCTGCAAACGGAACTACGATCGAACACTCAACACGCGTGCGCTTCGGGCAAACTCAGGATCACACTGATGAGTTGCCGAGTCTTGTCGGTTCGAAATCCTTGGTCCTCGCGAAACTGAGCCGGATTTGGGCCGGCGTCGGTTTGTACGAGGAAGTTGGTCAGTTCTCGGTGAGACTCGGCGGACAGTTCAGGAAGGGCCAATCGACTCGCTAGCGTGGAGACGACTTTATTCGGATCGGCGATCTCGGGGTTGACGATCCGGTCGGAAGGGAGATGCGGGCCGATGGGATAATCGCTGTAAAGTTGCGTCAGGAATTCAGCGAACGCGACGCGAGCGGGCCAGGTCGACGAATTGATCCACCTCTTCTCGCCATCCCAACCTTTGACGTTCGGAGGCGCGAGCAACGTTTGCCCCATCGAGTTCATGTGGTTGACCAAATTCGGCGCGTCGATGCGCACGCCGAGCGATCGCACCGTGCCGATGACGTACTCGGCCGGGCTGCTGATGCGTGTGCGATAGCACTCGTTCGAGAAAAAGTAGTTCGATTGAAACAACTCGCGGAGGAACCACTTCACGTTGAATTGTGTGCGGTCGAACAAGTCGGCCGCTTCGGCGATGGCTTCGTCGGACGGGTTCGGCGACGCGAAGAATCTCAGTAGCTTTGCGGTGATGAATCGCGGCGTAGCTGGCTGTTGCATCAGAATGTCAATGATGTCCGTGCCGTCGAAGCGGCCGCTCTTGCCGAGAAACGACTTGCGGCTCGTGTCGTGAGCGTCGGCGTTGAAGTGGAACTCCGCACCGGCTCGGTTCCAACCGCTGAATGCGCGAGCGGCGGCGAGCACATCGGCCTCCGTGTAGTTCCCGATGCCGCAGGTGAAAAGTTCCATCAGCTCGCGCGCGAAGTTTTCGTTGGGGTGCTCCTTCGTATTGGCCTGCCCGTCGAGGTACACCGACATCGCCGCATCCGTTGCGATTGCGAGGACCAGATCACGAAAGTTTCCGAACGCCTGGTGCCGCAGCGTCTCAATCTGCCGGTGCATCAGCCAAGCGTCTTCGACTTTGTAAACGCTGGTGGCGAAGTGTCCGTGCCAGAAAAGCGTCAGCTTCTCTCGTAGCGGCACGCGAGACTTGAGCATTCGATAGACCCACCACGATTGCACCCACGACGCGTCCGTGAAGTTGAGCAATCCGTGGCTGACTCGGTCGAACGTTTGTTGGAACTCCGACTCTTGTTCGGCATCCTCGGCGAACAAACTCTCGATCGTCGCTTCCAATCCTTGCTCGCTGGCGGTCGCGATCTGTTCCGGCGACGCGCCAAAGCCGGTCCGTCGCAGCAAGTGAGCCGCAGCTCGCTCGTCCCAGGCTCCTGCGTACGCGCTGAAGTGTTTCGCTGACATGAGCGAGTCTCCGATGGAAGGGCGAATGTGTCGATGAAGCGAACGGGCGAAACAGCGCGGCTGGCCAATTCTTCAAAGTAGACGGCACACTCCGTGTGCCGAATGCCCATCGAGATTGAACTTACGACTCTCGGCACACGGAGTGTGCCATCTACATTCATCACAAACCGACGAATTGGCCAGCCGTGGCAAAACGGCGCGGCGACGTTCCCAAACGGTCCGAGACGGCCCTATAATCTCACCCCTGCGGATCCGTTTCCAGTCTGCGATCAACCAGGATAACAATTTTTGTGAGCGATAGGTCAAGAAACCTGTCCCACGCATAGGGAGCTTGCGACCGCCATGCCGACACTGCGAGTGATGCTGTTGACCAGCTTGATCGTTGCCGCCGCGTTGTCTCGTCTGGCGCCTCATCCGCACAATGTGGCACCCATCACGGCCATGACCTTGTTCGCAGCGGCGTATTTACCCAGTCGTCGTTGGAGCGTGGCCTTGCCGCTGGCGGCGATGCTGCTCAGCGATGTCGTCCTCTATGCCACGAAGGACGCGGCTTATCAAGACGTGATGTTCATCACGACCCTGTGGGTGTATTCGGCCATTGTGGCGATTGCGGCAATTGGGCAGTGGCTGCGAAAGCGGCCCATCGTCGGCCGGATTGCCGGTACGACGGTCAGTGGTTCGGTGGTGTTCTTCCTGATGACCAATTTTGGTTCTTGGGTCGCGCTCACCGCAACGTATCCCCGAACAATCGGCGGTTTGATGGATTGTTACGCCGCCGCGTTGCCATTCTTCCGCAATACGCTTCTTGGTGACTTGATGTACGCGGGGATTCTGTTCGGCGGATTTGCGCTGCTTGAGCGAGCGGTCCCGCAATTGCAAACGACTTGCGAAGAGGCTCGGCCGGAAGCGGCTTGACGTGCGTCAGTGCCCTGAGCCGCTGCTCAAATCGCGCGAACCACGGATCGGCGTCCGCGAGACGCGCGATAGCCGTACTCGATCGCGAACCAATTCGCGTAGCGTTCGCGATCTTCCTGCCGCGAATTTCGCTCGTCGATCACGTGGCCGATTTCGTGGATCAGCACGTTGTTGAGGTAGAAGTCTTTGAGGGCTGCGGGTCTCCATTCGAGCTTCCACTCGGCACCCTCTTCCGACCAGAGGCCACCGAACATGCGAGCCTCGATAATCTGTTGCGGCGTCGGCGGACTGACGTAGGTTTCAATCAGCGAGTCTTCAATCGGGTACAAATACACGTTCGGCCCCCACTGCATACCGTAGCAAGGGAAGAGCCGTCGTTTGCGCGTCATGCGGCTGAATTGTATGACTGCGATTTTGTCGCTGATCGCTGTTGGAAGCAGAGCCAATCGTTCGCGAACCTCGACAACCGTGATCGGATGAACGAAGCCTGATCCCGCCGGTTCTACAACGAACCGAGTCGAGTCTCGTTTGCTCGACTCGTGCCAAACTTCTTGAGCGTAAAACGCCGGCTGATCTCCCGCGCCGGCGATTCCTCGTTGTCGGTATGCCGTGACAGGGCGACTGCTGGAATGGCGACGACCAGCGTGCAAGCCGGGAACGGTCTGTCGCGGAACGTTGCGTGCGGAAGCGGAGACCCGGCTGCGATTCATGGTGAGCCCTTCGCGCTTCGGCGCTGGGAGGGGGTGGACAGGTTGAAATATTCAGTCTCTCGATCGCGCTTGCCGACTTTTGCCCGAGTGAGATGCCACCATCCTCCCGCCTCACGAGGGGGCTGACAACTGAACAGTTTAAGACACTGACCAGTCGGGGGTTGCGGCGAGGGCTTGGGTGTTGGCCGCTTGGGTGATGCGACTCGGCCCGGATCGCGAGGAATCACAAATGGCCACAACCGGCTTCCCGGCGAGCGACTTACGGCGTACAAAATTCCCGCAGTGGCGCGCCAAACCTCGACACCTGGATTTGTCTGCGTGTTCAGTATCCGATCTCGCTTACCGAGTTCGGATTCTGACGATTGTGCCGGTCAGGCAGGGCTGCAGCGAAGGCTGGCAGCTCTGGCTACGATCATCGAGTTTCGGAAACCGTGCGGATTGTCAGACACGCGGAGTTGTCATCGGGATCTTTGTGACGAGCTCGAACACTCATCCTGACCGACAGCTTGGGATGGCGATCAATGTCCGCAGCGTGGTCAGAGCGATTTCGACAGCGGTTGGAAGGACGCCATCCGGCAGACGCTCAACATGTCACGGCCGTGGTCGATGCGATCTTGGCGGTCGCCCGCGAGGCCGGAGCCAGCGACGTGCATCTGGTCCCGCACAAAGCGGGACTGGCGATGCAACTGCGAATCGACGGCGTCTTACAACCGATCGCCGAGTTACCGCGCGAGACCTCGTCCAATGTGATCGCTCGGCTGAAGGTGCTATCCGAGTTGCTGACGTATCGGACGGACGTGCCGCAAGAGGGTCGTGTGCGATCGGATTCCGTGGCGGTGGCCTCGA